>JAGXAV010000082.1 GCA_018971455.1 Rhodospirillales bacterium | reverse complement strand
ACCGCCGGCTATCACATGCCGCGCGCGCTGGTGGAGCTGGGCCGCGCCCTGCCCGGGGTCGCGCTGATCCCCGCCCCGGTGCTGCCGGCCGCCCTGCGCGGCTGGCGGGAGTTCACGGCCCTGCGCTTCCTCGCCGTCGAATACAGCAAATTCCTGGCCGCCGAGATCGGGCTCAGCGGCCTCGGCGGCCTGGCCCCGGATCTGCGCCCCGCCGCCGGACCGGCCTGCGGGCGGGAGGCCCACCCCCAGCAATGACGGCGGCACCATGACCCTGATGCGTTCGCTGCTTTTCAACCTCTGGTTCTATGGCATCACCCTGGTGCTGGCGAGCTTCACCCTGCTGCCGCGGCTGTGCCACGCCCTGCGCCGTCGGGGCTCGGAGCAGCCATCCCCGCCCCCGTCCAGGCCGATGCCGGTGGCGCGGCTCTGGGCGCGGCTGGTGCTCGGCGCGCTGCGCCCGCTCTGCGGCATCACCTGGGAGGTCAGCGGGCGCGAGCACCTGCCGGCGAGCGGCCCGGCGCTGATCGCCTCGATGCACCAATCGGCTTTCGACACCATGGTCTGGCTGCTGCTGGTGCCGGATACCTGCTACGTGCTCAAGCGCGAGTTGCAGCGCATCCCGCTGTTCGGGCCGATCACCCGCGATGCCGGCATGATCTCCGTCGATCGCGGCGCCGGGGCGGCGGCGATCCGCTCCCTGCTCACCGGCGCCGACGACGCGCTCGCCCGCGGACGGCAGATCGTCATCTTCCCCGAGGGCACCCGCGCCACCCCCGGCGCGCCGCTGGTGCTGCACCCCGGCATCGCCGCCCTCGCCGCGCGCACCGGGCTGCCGGTGATCCCGGTCGCCACCGATTCGGGCCATTGCTGGGGGCGGCGGGCCTTCCGCAAGCATCCCGGCCGCATCCACATCGCCATCGCCCCGCCCCTGCCGGCCGGGCTGCGCCGCGGCGAGCTGATGGCGCGGCTGGAGCGTTCGTTCGCCGAGGGCAGTGCGGCCCTGGCCGGCGGAGCGGTGGATAACTCTGTGGGTTGAGCCCGGAGGCGGTTCGCAAGCCAACGCAGAGGCGTTTTTCAATAGATTGAAATCGCTCTGTATAACGTCATTTCATGACAGTAATACTGTCGCTTGTGCGAACGGGGGATAGTTCATCGTCCAGGCTCTGCGATAAGCTTCCGCCATGGCTGCTTCCCCCCCGCGCCGCCGCCGCCCCGCCTCGCGCCTCATCCTGCCGGTCGCCATTGCGCTGGGCGCGCTGGTGCTGGCCGACACGCTGGCCTGGGGCCTGGCCGAACGCCGGATGGACCGGTTCTATGCGCAATGGCAGGCGGCGCAGACGGCACAAGGCTGGCGGGTCGCGGCCTCGCCGCCATCGCGCGGCGGCTGGCCCTTCGCCGCCGGGCTCGATCTTCGGGCGGTCTCGCTCGCCGATGCCGGCGGCCTGGGCTGGCAGGCCGACCGCGTGCGCCTGCGCGTCTCGCTCCTGCATCCGCTGACGCTCGGCATCGCCGCCGGGGGCGCCCAGGCGCTGCTGCTCGGGCCGGCGGGCCGGCTGCCCTTCACCGCGGCGCGGCTGGCCCTGTCCGTGCCGTTCTTCCCCGATGCCCGCACCCCGCAGGCCGCCCTGGTGGCCGTGGGGGTCCGTGCCGACCTGCCGGGCGGCGCGCTGGTCCTGGGCCGGCTGCGCGCCGCGCTGGCCGCGCCACCGGCCCTGGCGGTGGTGGCGAGTGCCGCCAACGTCACCCTGCCACCGGCGCCCGGCGGCACCTGGCCGCTCGGCGCGCGCATCGCCACGGTCAGCCTCGATGCCGGGCTCACCGGCGCGGTCCCGCCCGGCAAGGACCCCGCCGCGCAGGCCCGCGCCTGGCGGGCGGCCGGCGGCCGGCTGGCGGTGCGCCGCCTCGCCCTGACCTGGGGCAGGCTCGATCTCACGGCCCAGGCGACGCTCGGGCTCGACGCGGCCTTGCAGCCGGAGGGCAGCGGCGAGGTGGTGCTCGCCGACCCCGCCGCCCTGCTCGATGCGCTGGCGGCCGGCCACGCCATCACCCCCCAGGTCGAGGCGACGGCGCGGGTGGTGGTCGGCCTGCTGGCGCCGCCGCCGAAGCCGGGGGTCACGCCGGATCTGCACCTGCCGCTGACCCTGAAGGACCATCTGCTCACCGTCGGCGGGGTGCCGGTGGCGCGCCTGCCCGATTGGCACTGGCCATCGGCGCCGTGATGCGCTACATTTAGCGCCATGAACTCCGGGTTCCACAGCGCACGAATTACCGCCCCGGCTGCCTGAGCAGCCGGTCGTCGCGTGCCTGTGTCGATGCCTCCGCCCGGAGTTTCCCCGAATGTCATCCGAAATGCACCCGCCTCAGGCCGCTGGGCTCCAGCATTCTGCGTCGCAATCCGCCGCCTTGCAGCCCTGGACGCTCATCGGCTCGCTCGCCGATGTGCGCTTCACCGTCACCGCCGATGCCGGGCCCGGCCTGCTGCCGCGGCTGCTGCAACCCTTCGCCAAGCGTGACCTGACCCCCGACAGCTTCGCCGCGCGCCGCGTCGGCGACGCTCTTCAGGTCGATATCGCCATGGCCGCCATGCCGGCCGAGATGGTACACTTGGTCGAGGGCAATCTTGCCCAGACCGTCGGCGTGCGCCACGTCGCCCGCCGCCAGGAGATCACCGGCCAGGTACGCCGCCGGGCCGCCTAGAGCACGATCCGACCTGATGGACTCATCAGGTCGGATGAACGTGCTCTGGAAAACATATATGCTAGAGCAACGACGTTGCTCTAGGCGCCGTAGGTCGCGGGGTCGAGACGAAAGGCCAGGCCCTGCCAGTCATGATCGCCATCGTCGCGCCTGCTTCGGTTCAGCCGGGCGGTCCGGCGATAGCAGGCCAGCGCCCCCCGATCGTCGAGATCTCCGGTGTCCCGGCCGAGATGTTCGCCGAGCAGCGCGCATCGCAGCGCGCGCACGCCGGCCGGGTCATGGATGGAGGCGTTCATCTCGCTGTGCGCGAACAGTGAATTCGCGTGCAGGTTGCAGGAGCCGATGGTGGCCCAGGCATCGTCGACCAGCATGATCTTGCCGTGGACATAGACATTGCAGCGGCGCCCTTGGGCGGTGCGGCCGGCGATGCCGGCGAGCATGAAATTCTCGTGGTGGCCGAGGGCGGTAAGCCCCTCGAAGCGGGCCCGATGGTCGTGATGCCGCCGCGCGGCGCGGACATGCTCGTCAGGATCGGCCGGGACGAGGAGGACAATGTCCACGCCGCGCCGCAGCGCCGCTTCGAGCCGGGCGGTGATCTGCGGCACCGGGACGGCCTGATTCTCGATGTAGATCGTGCTGCGGGCCGCGTCGATGGCAAGGCGGTATTGCTCGAAGATGGATTGCTCGCCCGCCGCGATGTCGGTGCGGTGACCGAGGGGGGGCGGATGGCCGTTGCTGTAGTGGCCCGCCGGAATCGTGCGCTGGATCTGCACGAGGCTGGGGCCGGCCGGTGGTGAGAGGCGGCCGGGGAACGCCATGGTGTCGGCGCCGTCATGGCCCCACACGCCGTCCGCCGCGGCGCGCTCGCTGGCTTCGTTCCATCTTTGCACGAAATTGTGATGCACGTCGGTCGCCGCCGGGCCGGCGACCTCGACATAGACGTCGTGGATTTCAATCTCGCCGCCATGGCCGGGCGCCACGAGGGCGCGCGGGTTGAGGTTGATGCCGCCGATGAACGCGATCTCGCCGGGATGGCCGGCATCGACCAGCCAGGTCTTCTGGTGCTGGCAGGCAGCGCCCGGCGCGCGGTCCCAGCGCGCGCGAAAGCGCGAGGCCCGGGCAGCGAGCATGGCGCGTTCGGCCGGCGTGCCGGCGAAGGTCTTGCCGTAGCCGCTGCTTTCGGCGCGCGGGCGCCAGAAGATGACGCGCACATCGAGGCCGCGCGCCGCCGCGCGGTCCAACACGTCGAACAGCGAGCCCTGCCCGTCCGGCATCCGGAAATCCGGCGCGATGAAGGCGACGGTCAGCCAGATGCTGTGCCGCGCCGCCGCGATCGCGGCACAGATGCGCCGGAAGGCCGGCAGACCATCGACCAATGCGCGGACATCGTTGCCGGCACGCGGCGGATACGGGCCGGAGACGGTGGCGGGGATATGATGCTCGTTCGATATCTTGTCCGGTCCTTGCGAAGAGTTCATGCCGTGGCGGTCGCAATTGCCCGCCGGACGGGCCATATCCCTCCCGATCATAGACCGAGGAAAACCACCATGCGATCCATGACCCGGGCGGCCATGCTCGTCGCGGCCGCCGGCACGCTGGCGATGCCGGCCTTCGCGCAGACCCTGTCGCCACCGCCCGCGCCGCTCGGCGGCACGGCGCCGGCGCAGGCCCCCGCGGCCTTGAACGCGCCCGAGCAGAAGCTGCCGGTCACCACCGTGCCGACCGGGCTGGTTCCCTCCAGCCGCCCCGAGGCCGTGCTGGCGCCCCTGCCGGTGCCCGACATGCCGGCCGATGCGACGGTGCATGATTTCCTGGTCAATGCGCGCCAGGCGCTCGCGGCCGGACGGGCGGCGCTGGCACAGGAATCGCTCGAGCGGGCGGAGAGCCGCGCATTGACCCGCAGCGTGCGCCCCTCCCGCGCCGGGGATCCGAGCGGGCAGGCCCTGGTCAGGCTGATCAGCCGCGCGCGGGCTGCCCTGGCCACCGGCGACGAGGCGGTGACGACGCAGCGCATCGACGCGGCGATCGCGGCGGCCAAACACTGAGGCGGCGCTATCCCCGCCCGGGCACGCGGTGGCGGAAGGCCAGGGCCTCGGCGACGTCCTGGCGGCGGATTTCGGCGGCCCCAGCCAGATCGGCAATACTGCGGGCGACGCGCAGCGTGCGGGTGAAGCCGCGGGCGGAGAGGCGCAGCCGGTCGGCGGCGTGCTCGGCCAGCGCGCGGGCTTCGGGATGGGCGATGAGGTCGCGCAAATCGGCTTCGGCGTTGGTGGCCGCGCCATTGGCCGGCATGCGGGCGCGCTGCGCCAGGCGGGCCCGGCCGACCCGCGCGGCGACGGCCTCGCTCGCCTCGCCGGCCGGCGCGCGGGAAAGTTCGGATGGCGGCACCGGCTGCACCTCGACGGTGAGGTCCATGCGATCGAGCAACGGGCCGCTGATGCGGTTCTGGTAGTCCTCGCCACAGCGCGGCGCGCGGCCACATTCGCGCCCGGCATTGCCGAGATGCCCGCAGCGGCACGGATTCATCGCTGCGATCAGCTGAAAGCGCGCCGGATAGGTGATGTGGGCGGCCGCGCGGGCCACCGTGGTGCGCCCGCTCTCCATCGGCTGGCGCAACGCCTCCAGCGCCACTCTGGGAAACTCCGGCAATTCGTCGAGGAACAGCACGCCGCGATGGGCGAGGCTGACCTCGCCGGGCCGGGCCCGCTGGCCGCCACCCGTGAGGGCCGCCTGGCTCGCGCTGTGATGGGGCTCGCGGAAGGGCGGGCGCATGACCAGCCGGCCATCCTCCAGCATGCCGGCGACGCTGTGGATCATGCTGACCTCCAGCGCCTCGGCCGGCACCAGATCGGGCAGCAGCCCGGGCAGGCGGGCGGCAAGCATCGACTTGCCCGAGCCTGGCGGGCCGACGAGAAGCAGATTGTGGTTTCCGGCGGCGGCGATCTCCAGCGCCCGTCGCGCCGTTTCCATGCCGCGCACGGCCGACAGATCGGGCGCCGCAGCCCCCTCGGCGAGGCCGCCGGGGGGCGGCGCGTCGAGCAGCTGGGTCCCCCGGAAATGGTTGATCAGGCTGAGCAGGTCGGGGGGCGCGAGAACCGTGATCGAGCCCGCCCACGCCGCCTCGCCGCCTTGCCCGGCGGGGCAGATCAGCCCCAATTCGCAGGCCGACGCGCCGATCGCCGCCGGCAGCACGCCGGATACCGGGTTCAACGCGCCGTCGAGCGACAATTCCCCGAGAGCGGCGAAGCGGGCCACCTCGGGGGCTGGCAGGACCTCCATGGCCGCCAGCACGGCGAGCGCGATCGGCAAATCGAAATGGCTGCCTTCCTTGAGCAGATCGGCCGGCGCAAGGTTGATCAGCACCCGCTTGGGCGGCAGGGAGAGGCTCATGGCGGTCAGCGCGGCGCGCACCCGCTCGCGCGCCTCGCCCACCGCCTTGTCGGGCAGGCCGACGACCAGAAAGGCCGGCAATCCGGAGGAGATCTGCACCTGCACGTCCACCGGCACGGCCTCGATGCCGGAGAAGGCGAAGGAGCGGATCCGGGCCAGGGTCATGCGGAAACGATCATTCGCCGAGCAGCCCCTCGCGGCGCAGGCTGGTCCAGCGCCCATTGCCGACGATGACGTGATCATGCAGCACGATTTCCAGCGCCGCGGCGGCTTGGCGTACTTCGCGGGTCATCGCCACGTCCTCGCGGGAGGGGCTGGGGTCACCGCTTGGGTGGTTGTGCACCAGGATGATCGCCGTGGCGTACAGTTCCAGCGCCCGCTTGACCACCTCGCGCGGATAGACCGGGGTATGGTTGACGGTGCCGCGGGCCTGCGCCTCGTCGGCGAGCAGGCGGTTGCACGGGTCGAGAAACAGCACGCGGAACTGCTCCACGCGTTCGCGCGCCAGCACCGCGGTGAGGTAGTCCATCAGCCGGTCCCAGTTGTTCAGGACCGGCTGGTCGAGCAGCTCGGCGCGTGCCAGGCGCAGCGCCGCGGCCTGCACGAGCTTCAGCGCGGCGACGCTGTACGTGCCCAGGCCGCGGGCCTGCATCAGCCCGGCCTGCGGCGCGGCGAGCACGGCGGCGAAGCTGCCGAAGCGGTTGATGAGCGCCTTGGCGAGCGGCTTCGTGTCGCCCTTCTTGAAGGCGAAGAAGAGCAGCATCTCGAGCAGTTCGTAATCGGCCAGCGCGTCCGGCCCGCGCCCGAGCAGTTTCTCGCACAGCCGGGCCCGGTGGCCGTCGGGGCCGATGCTGGTGAAGGGCTGGCCGGTGAAAGGCTGGCCGGTAGAGGGCCGGCCGGCAGGCGGCGCCGGGTCGTCATTCCAGGATCGCAGCGTTGCCGCATCCGGCGGGCGTTCGGCGAAGCCCTGCTGCGCTGCCTTGCCGAAGCCGCGCGGGCTCGCCTGCCGGGCGCCGGCACGGCCGTGGCCGAACAGAAGGTTCAGCCACATGGCGCGACCGCGCACCGCCGGGGAGCAGGAATGGACTCCATGGGTTTCGTATAAGACCAGCCGCTTGCGCAGCGCAGTGAATTGGCCGTCAAGCACTGGGATTGACGATCGGGAAAATGCTCCGGCCGGAGGGGCGGGATTTAGCGAATCTTAACGTCCATGAAAGCAATGTCTCGTCAGGCGAGGCACTTGATGAAACGCCGAACCTCCCCGCCGCGGGCATCCCGCCCGAACAAGCCATGGTGACGTGATGATCATCGATCGTGGGATTGTCGTGGACCTGGTCACTGCCAGCCTGGCGGCGGCCGCCTTCACCGCCCTTCTGGCCGGCCAGCCGGCAATGGCCAGCCGCGACCAGCCGCTGGCGACGGCGGCACACCCCTCCTGCATCGACTCGGTGAACCGGGTGACGCTGGGCTTTCCCTATGCGCGCGGCACGGCCGCGCATTTCTGCGTGCAGGGCGCCAACACTGCCACGCCGCGGGTGACGGTGGCGATCGACAACGGGCAGTTCATGTGCCCCGACCGCGGCTGCCGCCTCGATGTGCGGGTGGGCCATGCCGCCCCGCTGGCCTTCATCGCCAGCGAGCCGCGCGCCGGCGCTTCGAACATCCTCTATGTCAGGAACGGCGCCGCGTTCCTGGCGCATACCCGCGCCGCCGCGCGCTTCTCGGTGGGCGCGCGCTTCTTCCAGTCCGGCCGCCAGAACATGGAGTTCGACCTGTCGGGCTTGGCGTCACGCTGATACACCGGTCCTGACGCCTGCGAACCAGGCGTCAGG
>JAGXAV010000081.1 GCA_018971455.1 Rhodospirillales bacterium | reverse complement strand
ATCGAGAATGACCGCATCGGCCTCGCCCGCGAGCGCCTTGGCGGCCTTGGCCGGCGAATCGCCGGGCGCGAAGAGCGGGCTGCGCAAACGCATCACCGCACCCTCACGCCGGCCGCCGGCGCATCAGCGCCTGGCGGTCGCAGGTCGCCACCAGCGTGCCGTGCTGGTTGAAGGCTTGGTGGCGAAACGTCACGATGCCGCATTCCGGGCGCGACTTGCTGGCCCGGGCCGCCAGCACCGTGCTGCTCACCCGGATCGTGTCGCCGGCGAAGACCGGGGCGGGAAAGGCCGTGTCGGTCATGCCCAGATTGGCGATCGTCGTGCCCATCGTCAGGTTATGTACGCTCATGCCGATCATCAGCCCGAGCGTATAGAGCGAGTTGACCAGCGGGCGGCCGAATTCCGTGGTTGCCGCGAACTCGGCGTCCAGGTGCAGTTTCTGCACATTCATCGTCATGCTGCAGAACAGCACGTTGTCCGCCTCGGTCACCGTCCGGCTCCATTCCGCATCGATCACGCGGCCTTCGGTCAGCTCCTCGAACCACAATCCGGCCATCGCCCGCCCATCTCCGCCATGGTTGTTTGGGTCCCAATCTTGCGCTCCCATCCGGGATATGCAAATCAACGTCATCAGCAAGAATATCGGGGGGACGTCCGGGGTGTCCGACACCATCCTGGCTACGGAGGGGTTGACGCGCGAATTCCGGGGCTTCGTCGCGGTCAACGGCGTCGCTCTCTCGGTGCGCGCGGGCACGATCCATGCCCTGATCGGCCCCAACGGCGCCGGCAAGACCACCTGCTTCAACCTGCTGACCAAGTTCCTCCAGCCGACGCGCGGCACCATCCGCTTCAAGGGGCGTGACATCACCGGCCTCAAGCCGGCCGCCGTCGCCCGGCTCGGCCTGGTGCGCAGCTTCCAGATCTCGGCCGTCTTCGCCCATCTGACGGCGCTGGAGAATGTCCGCATCGCGCTGCAGCGGGCCCGCGGCGCGAGCTTCGATTTCTGGCGGTCGGAATCGGTGCTGAGCGTCTACAACGACCGCGCCCGCGCCCTGCTCGACGATGTCGGCCTGGCCGAGTACGCCGACACCGCCGCCGGCCAGCTTCCCTATGGCCGCAAACGGGCCCTGGAGATCGCCACCACCCTCGCCCTCGAGCCCGAAATGATGCTGCTCGACGAACCCACCGCCGGCATGACGCACGAGGATGTCGATCGCACCGTCGCCCTCATCCGCCGCATCCGCGCCGGCCGCACCATCCTGATGGTCGAACACAACCTCTCCGTCGTCGAGGGCTTGTGCGACACCCTCACCGTGCTCGCCCGCGGCCAGGTTCTGGCGGAGGGTGACTACGCCAGCGTCTCGCAGAATCCCGAGGTGATCGCCGCCTATCTGGGGACGGCCGATGCCTGAGGCGGGAACGGGCCACCGGCCGATGCTCGAAGTCCGCAAGCTGAACGCCTGGTACGGCGAAAGCCACGTCCTGCACGGGGTGGATTTCGACGTGCGCGAGGGCGAGGTGGTGACGTTGCTTGGCCGCAACGGCGCCGGCAAGACGACGACGATGAAGAGCATCATGGGCCTGGTGCCGCAGCGCGAGGGCCATATCGGCTTCAACGGCCAGGAGATGATCGGTCTGCGGCCGGACCAGATCGCGCGCGCCGGCATCGCCATCTGCCCGGAGGAGCGCGGCATCTTCGCCTCCCTCAACGTCACCGAGAACCTCATGCTGCCGCGGGTGGTGGCGCCGGGCGGCCTCGATGTCGCCACCATTCACGAGCTGTTTCCCAACCTCAAGGAACGCGCCGGCAGCCAGGGGACGAAACTCTCCGGTGGCGAGCAGCAGATGCTGGCGATCGCCCGCATCCTGCGCACCGGGGCGAAGTTCCTGCTGCTCGACGAGCCGACCGAAGGGCTCGCCCCGGTCATCGTCCAGCAGATCGGCCGCACCATCCGCGAGATCAAGCAACGCGGCTTCACCGTGCTTCTGGTGGAGCAGAACTTCCACTTCGCCGCCACCGTCGCCGACCGTCACTACGTCATGGAACATGGCCGCGTGATCGACATGATCGACAATGCCGACCTGCACGCCAACATGGACAAGCTGCACGACTATCTTGGCGTCTGAGCTGACCGAAACGTCCAACTCCGGAGAATCGTTGATGAACATCTCTCGCCGCACCCTTCTCGGCACCGCCGCCGCGGTGGCCACCGTGCCGGCCATCAGCCGCCGCGCCCGCGCCGCCAGCACCATCAAGATCGGCGTGCTGAACGACATGTCTGGCCCCTATCGCGACACCTCCGGCCCGACCTCGCTGATCTGCGCCAAGCAGGCCGCCCTCGAATTCGGCAACAAGGGCTTCGACGTCGAGATCCTCTCCGCCGACCACCAGAACAAGCCCGATGTCGGCGCCGCCATCGCGCGCCAGTGGTACGACCGTGACGGGGTCGATCTCGTGCTCGACGTGCCGAACTCCGCCGTCGGCCTCGCCGTCAGCGCGGTCTCCAAGGAGAAGAACAAGGCCTACGTGAATTGCGGCGCCGGCAGCTCGGCGCTGACCGGCACGCAGTGCTCGCCGGCGATGATCCACTACGTCTACGACACCTACATGCTGGGCAAGTCCACCGGCGGCGCCACCGTGCGGGCCGGCGGCGATACCTGGTACTTCCTCACCGCCGACTACGCCTTCGGCCACCAGCTGCAGGATGACGCGACGCGCTTCATCGTCGCGGAGAAGGGCAAGATTCTGGGCTCGTCGGCCTATCCCTTCCCCAACACCACCGATTATTCCTCGTTCCTGCTCCAGGCGCAGTCCACCGGCGCCAAGGTGCTCGGCCTGTGCAATGCCGGCAGCGACACCGTCAACAGCATCAAGCAGGCCCATGAGTTCGGCCTCAAGATGAAGATCGCCGCTCTGCTGATGTTCGTCACCGACGTGCATGCCCTCGGCCTTGGCACCGCGGGCGGGCTAATGCTGAGCGAGAGCTTCTACTGGGATCTCAACGACCGCACCCGCGCCTTCACCAACCGCGTGAAGTCCAAGACGCCGAACAACTGGCCGAACATGGCCCATGCCGGCAATTATTCGGCGACCCTGCACTTCCTCAAGGCCGTCGCCGACATGGGCGTGGCGGAAGCCAAGAAGAGCGGCATCGGCATCATCAACCGCATGAAGAAGATGCCGGTCGATGACGATTGCTACCAGGGCAACATCCGCGAAGACGGCCGGGCCCTGTTCCCGAGCCACCTGTTCCAGGTCAAGACGCCGGCGCAGAGCAAGGGGCCGTGGGATTACTACAACCTGATCTCGACGACCTCGGGCCCCGATTCCTACCGTCCGCTGGCCGACGACCACTGCTCCTTCATCAAGAGCTGACACGGCAAGACCCGCCCCCATGCTGATGATCTTCGGATACCCGGCACCGCTGCTGTTCGGCCAGCTCCTGCTCGGCCTGATCAACGGCGCCTTCTACGCGCTGCTCTCGCTAGGGCTCGCGATCATCTTCGGCATGCTCAACATCGTGAACTTCGCCCATGGGGCGCTGTTCACGATGGGGGCGTTCGTCGCCTGGGGGCTGCTGCAATATTTCGGCATCGGCTACTGGCCGGCGCTGCTCATCGCCCCGCTTCTGGTCGGCCTGTTCGGCGTGCTGCTGGAACGTGTGTTCATCAGCCGGCTCTACAGGCTCGACCATCTCTACGGCCTGCTGCTCACCTTCGGCCTGGCACTCATCATCGAGGGGCTGCTGCGCAACGAATTCGGCAGCGCCGGCCTGCCCTACGACATCCCCGCCCAGCTCCAGGGCGCGGTCAATCTCGGCTTCATGTTCCTGCCGATCTATCGCGGCTGGGTGGTGCTGGCCTCCATGGTGCTGTGCCTCGGCACCTGGCTGCTGATCGAAAAAACCTCCCTCGGCGCGACGCTGCGCGCAGCCACCGAGAACGCGCCGCTGGTGCAGGCCTTCGGCATCAACGTGCCGCGCATGATCACCCTCACCTACGCCGGCGGTGTGGCTCTGGCCGCCTTCGGGGGGGTGCTGGCCGCGCCGATCTACTCGGTCACCCCCGATATCGGCGGTGGCTTCCTCATCACCGTCTTTGCCGTCGTCGTCATCGGCGGCATGGGCTCGATCCTGGGTTCCATTCTCACCGGCTTCAGCCTCGGCGTCGTCGAGGGCATGACCAAGGTCTTCTACCCGCAGGCCGCCTCCACCGTGGTGTTCGTGGTGATGGTCATCGTCCTGCTGTTCCGCCCCGCCGGCCTGTTCGGAAGGACCGCCTGACATGCTGGGCTTCTCCCGCCCCCAGGCCGCGGCCTTCCTGGTGATGACCATCCTGGTGATCGCCGGCCCCTTCGTGCTCTACCCGATCTTTCTGATGAAGGTGCTGTGCGTGGCGCTGTTCGCCTGCGCCTTCAACCTGCTCATCGGCTATGTCGGGCTGATGAGCTTCGGCCACGCCGCCTATTACGGCATGGGCGCCTATGTCGCCGCCTACGCCGCCAAGGGCTGGGGCCTTTCGCCGGAAATCGCCATCCTGCTCGGCACCCTCACCGGTGCGGCCCTCGGCACGGTGTTCGGCTGGCTCGCCATCCGCCGCCAGGGCATCTACTTCGCCATGATCACGCTGGCGCTGGCGCAGATGGCCTATTTCTTCTGCGTGCAGGCGCCCTTCACCCATGGCGAGGACGGCATCCAGCAGATCCCGCGCGGCCGGCTGTTCGGCCTGTTCTCGCTCAACAGCGACATGGCGATGTACGCGCTGGTCGCGGTGCTGTTCCTGGCCGTCTTCCTGCTCATTCACCGCATCATCCACTCGCCCTTCGGCCAGGTTCTCAAGGCGATCCGCGAGAACGAGCCGCGCGCCATCTCGCTCGGCTACCGCACCGACGACTACAAGCTCATCGCCTTCATCCTGTCCGCCGGCATTGCCGGCCTCGCCGGCGGCGCCAAGGCGCTCGTGTTCGGCATCGCGACGCTGACGGACGTGCATTTTTCGACCTCCGGCGGAATCGTGCTGATCACCCTGCTCGGCGGCCTCGGCACGGTCTTCGGCCCGGTCATGGGGGCGGTGATCTACACGTCGATGGAGAATTACCTCGCCCAGTTCGGCTCCTGGGTGACCGTGACGCAGGGCGTCATCTTCGTCGTCTGCGTGCTCGCCTTCCGCCGCGGCATCATCGGCGAACTCGCCGCTCGCCTGCGCATCGCGCTGTAGGAAGCCTACGCCGTCAGCAGATCGCCGACGAAGGCGACATAGGGGTCGGCGGCCAGCATGGTGAATGCGTTGCGCACGCCCTGCTCGCTCACGCCGATCCGTGTCGCGACCGCGGAATAGAGCTGCGCCGCATCCACCCCGGCCGGCGGCGCCCCCACGAAGTCGCGCACCTGCGAGGCGCCGATGAAGCCGAACGGGCGCAGCAGATCGAGCTGCGCGCCCACGCACCGCCACAGCAGCGCCGCATCCACCAGCCCGAGCACATATTCGAAGGCGAGCCCCGTTTGGATGCTCAGCCGCACCGGATCGGCCGCGATCAGCTGCGCGATCGTGCCCACTCCCTCCATGGTCAGCGTCCGCGCCCCCTCCTGGTCCACGCCCGGCAGCTTCAGCACCACGTCGGCACGTTCCTCCGGGCCCGCCTCCGGCAGCGCATTGGCGCGCGCGGCGACGCCGGTCAGGGTGCGGGCAATGCTGTCGAACGAGAACATGCTGACGACGAAGGCCAGAAACGCCCCCGATTGCCCGGCGCCCGAACCGGCAATCTGCGCCACCGCCTGGCCAAGCGGCACGGCAACGACGAGCCGCAGCGCATACCACAGCAGATCGGTCGGATGCAGCGTCAGGCGGTGCGCCCGCAGGATCACGTCCGACCCGATCCAGGTATAGGCGCCGAAGATCGCGGCGAGGCTGACCAGATCCATCTGCACGCCAAGCGGGCGCACGGGCACGCCCGCGCCGGCGAGCCGCTCGGCCAGCGCCAGCCCGCCGGCAAAGCCGAAGAACAGGACGATGAACCCGATCGCGGCGAGCAGCATGGCCGGTGCCGCGAATTTCGCTCCGCCGAACTCCTCCTCGAAGAAGGCGGCGAAACTGTCATCGGCGCGCGCGCGCAACGCATCGTCGATCGCCCCGTCGGCGGCGCGCCAGGCCGCCACCAGCGCCATCGCCTCGGCCCGCCCGCGCCAGAACTGATCGAAGTAGCGCAGGATCAGCTCGGCCGAATAGAAGCCGCGAATGGTGGCGATCTTGCGCGCCTGCCCCTGGCGCAGATAGCTCAGGATCGGAACCATCAGCAGCCACAGCGCCAGCACCACGCAGACCAGCGCGAAGCCGTAAATATCCGTGCGCGGGGTGCGCCAGGCCACCGGCAGCAGGCCGCCGCCGATCACCGCAATCGCGCCGGCGGCCAGCGCCAGCGCCGCGGCCACCCCCAAGCCTGTCGCCGCCACCAGACCCAGTCCGCCGCAGCGCATCCACCAGCGCATGCCCGCCTCCCGCTCAAGCTGCCTGCCCGACGGCGCCAAACGCATGCCTCGTCCGTTACCCTGAACGAACATCGCCCGGCGCAGAATGCACGTTGGCGTGAGGCGATGGACAGGCCGCGCCGGCATCCCAATCTCTCGGCGGGAAACCAGAACGACGGAGCGCGCCATGGCCCTGCAGGACATCGACATCATCGTCTTCGTCATGCTGGAGAACCGCTCCTTCGACCATGCGGTCGGCTACCTCTCCACCGCCGCCGCCAATCCACCCATGGCCGTCGAGGGGCTGCGCGACGATCCGCAATGGCGCGCCGCCCGCGACAATCTGCACGCCGGCCAGGCTTATGCGCTGCACCGGCTGGATCCCGCCATCGAGCAGATCGACGATCCGCCGCACGACCACGCCGCCATCGCCCGCCAGATCGCCATCCCGGCCGCCGGCACCCCCAACCTCGGCGGCTTCGTGGAGAGCTACATGACGCGCTCGCCCCCGCCGGCCGATCCCTCGGCGGTGATGGGCCATTACCAGCAGGACGGAGTGCCGGTCTTCGACTTCTTCGCGCGCAACTACGTCATCTGCGACCACTGGTTCGCCGCCCTGCCCACCGGCACGCAGCCCAACCGGCTGATGGCGATGAGCGGGCACAGCACCATTCTCGACAACGCCGCGGTGTTCCTGCCCGACCAGGATCTCGTCTATGACTGGCTGACCGCCCACAAGGTCTCGTGGTGCGCCTATCAGAGCGGGGATTTCTTCCCCTTCTTCGCCCTCATGCCCGGCTGGGCCGGTGAGATCGTCACCTCCCTGGCGCTGTCCGAGCTGGGCGGGCGCGGCCATTTCCGCCGCTACAACGGCCTGCGCGCCCACTGGGCCGGCGCCGCCGCCATGCCCAGCGTCATCTTCATCGAGCCGGAATACACCGATGGCCCGCACGGCACGCCGAATGACGACCACCCGCCCACCGGCATCGCCCGCGGCCAGGCCCTGCTCGCCGACATCTACGCCATCCTGATTTCCAACCCGGCGCGCTGGGCGAGGACGATGATGATCGTCACCTATGACGAGCATGGCGGCTTCTTCGACCACGCCGCACCATTGGCAATCCCCGCCAGCGTCGGCGGTGCGGCGATCGCCACCACCGGCGTGCGCGTGCCCGCCTTCATCGTCAGCCCGCAGGCCGCGCGCGGCGTGCCGTTCACCGACCCGCTCGACCACACCTCCTTCCTCCAGCTCCTCGCCGACCGTTTCAACCCCGGCCAGGATTACTCGGCCGAGGTCGGCGCGCGGCAGCCCCATCTCGGCCGCCTGTCGACGGCGCTCACCCAGAGTGCCGCCACCCCGCCGCGCGCGCCGGCGATCGATCCGGCCATCCTGGCGGCGCTGGCGGCCCGGGTCGCCGCTGCCCCCGCCTCCGCCGGCACCGCCGATTCGGCGGGTGCGGCCAATACCGCCAC
>JAGXAV010000713.1 GCA_018971455.1 Rhodospirillales bacterium | reverse complement strand
ACGGCGGGCGAGGGGCGCGGCCCGCGCCGCCGCATCATAAGGCTCGCGCACGGCGAGCCACGACGCATCAAACGCGGCCGCATCTTCGGCCTGCCGCGCCATCTACGCGAGCGCCTCGCCGCGCAGCACTGGCACGCAGGCGCCGCCGACGCTGGCGCGGATGCCGTCCGCCGTCCGGCGCGCCACGGTGCGCAGCAGGCTGGGCCGGCCCATCTCGACGCCCTGGATGATGTCGGTGCGCGCCTCGGACAGGCTGGTGAAGGAGAGCAGCAAGGCCGCGAGCGGCGTCGCGGCACTGCCGGTCGCCGGATCCTCGAGGATGCTGCCGATCAGCCCGAACATGCGCGCCCGCACCGTCGCGCCGGCCGACGTATCGCCATCGCGCGCATAGAGATAAAGAAAGAGCTGCCCGTCGAGGGCCGGCCATGCCGCGAGGGTTCGCCGGAAGGCGGCCTCGTCCGGCACCACCCGCGCGAGCGCGGCGGCGGTGGTCTCGGCGATCAGGAACGGATTGCCGACCGAGGCCAGGATCGGCGGGTGGCAGGTGGCGAGGATGTCGGCGGCATCGAGCCCGGCGCAGGCCGCGACCACCTCAACCGGCAGGCTCGCGCCGAGCGACAGCGGTTGCGGCGCGTCGATCATGGCACCGCTGACCTCGCCGGCCGCGTCGCGTTCGACGTGTACCGCCACCAGCCCGGCCAGTTCCTCGAACAGCAGCACGCCGTCGCGGTCGCGCCCGTGGCGGGCCAGCACATAGGCGGTGCCGACATTCGGATGGCCGGCGAACGGCAGCTCGCGCGTGCGGGTGAAGATCCGCACGCGCGCGGTGTGGCCAGGATCCTCGGGCGGCAACACGAAGGTCGTCTCGCTGAGGTTGAACTCGGCGGCGAGCGCCTGCATCCGTGCATCCGACAATCCCCGCGCGTCGGGAAAGACCGCGAGCGGATTGCCGCCGAAGCGCTCGCTGGTGAACACGTCCACCGTCTCGAACGCGTAGGCGGCGGGGGCGCGGGTGCCGGGGCCGGTCATGCCAGCGCTCCGGCGAAAAGCCGCGCCTGGTCCGGCCAGTCCGGCAGGATCTGCCCGACCTGCCAGGCGGCCTCGGCCATGTCGCGGCGCAGCGCCGTGTCGAAAATCATCCGACGCAGCGATTTGGACAGCGTCACCACATCGTCCGGCTCGCACACCACGCCGCAGGCCGGCGTCACCAGCGCGCCGGCCGCGCCGCCGGAGGTCACTGCCACCGGCACGCCGTGCCGCAACGCCTCGGCGATCGCCATGCCATAGCCCTCGTAGCGCGTGGCCAGCGCAAAGATCTCGGCGCGCTGCCATTGCGCCGCCAGCGCCGCGCCGAGCAGTTCGCCGGCGAAGCTCACGCGCAGGCCGATGCCGAGTTCGTCCACAAGGTCGCGCAGCGCGGCGGCGTGGGCGGCGTCACGTGCGCCGCCGACGATGGTCAGCCGCCAGTCGAGATCGAACAGCCGGGCCAGTGCGCGCAGCAGCACGTCATGCCCCTTGCGCGGCACCAGCGTGCCGAC
>JAGXAV010000080.1 GCA_018971455.1 Rhodospirillales bacterium | reverse complement strand
CGCGGTGACGGGCAGCAGGCGCGTCCCCGGGCGATGAGCGATCTCTATGTCCTGCTGGTCTATCTCTCCTTCTTCGTCGTGGGCATTACCGCCCCCTTCGTGATCAGCCTCGGCTATGTCTGGGGCGACATCTTCTACCCGCAGGAGATGAGCACGCTGGTGGCGATGTTCTCCTCCTCCCTGGTCATGGGAATCGGCGCCCTCCTGGCCTATCTCGCCGCCGATAACCGCGCCCGCCCGCGATTGTCCATGCAGGCATTCCTGACCATCCTGTTCGCCGCCTGGATCACACTCAGCCTGACCTGGGCGGTGGTGCCGGGCCTGGCGTATGACAAATGGACCTGGGCCGTCAAAGCGGTGCTGGTCTCGGCTTTCATTCCCTTCGTCTTTCGATCACGGGTGCAAATCGAGGCCTTCCTCCTGGTCGTGCTGTTCGCGCTCTGTTTTCACATGGTGCCGCGCGGGCTGAAGGACATCTTCGGCGGCAGCAGCTACGGCCACAATCTCGGCCTGACCAACAACAATGATCTGCTGCTGGAGAGCAGCACGCTGGCGACCTTCAGCGTCGCCATGATCCCGATCATCCTCTTCATGCGCCGCCATTCGGTGCTGCTGCCCAAAATGCCGTGGCTACGCAATCTCGGCGCGACCTTCCTGGTCGGCATCTGCATCTTCTGCGCCATCAGCACCTTCGCGCGCACCGCGCTGGTGGCATTCGCCGTGGTCGGCTTCTTCATGTGGCTGCAGTCGCGGCGCAAAATCGCGTTCGCCGCCATCGCCCTGGCCATGGTCCTCGGGTTCAGCCTCGCGACCTCCAGTTCCTGGGAAGCGCGGATGGCCACCACCACCCAGTACAATCAGGAAGATTCCGCACTCGGCCGTATCCTGGTGTGGAAATGGACGCTCGGCTACGTCGCCCAGCACCCACTCGGCGGCGGGTTCAACAGCTATGTCATCGACACCATCGCTTTTCCGTCCGACTCCGGCGCGCCTGGCGCGCCCGGCGACATCGTGCACGGCAAGGCCTTCCACAACATGTATTTCGAGGTGCTGGGCGAGCAGGGCATTCCGGGTCTGCTGATGTTCGGCGGCATCCAGGTGCTGGCGCTGCTCTATCTCTGGCGGGTCCGCCGGCGCACGCGGGGGCAGCCGCATCTGCTCTGGCTGCATGATCTGTCACAGACGCTGCTGAGCGCGCTGCTGACGGTGATGGCCTGCGCCAATTTCGTCGGCATCGGCTACCAGGCGATCGTCTGGTATTTCTTCGTCCTGCCGGTCTGCCTGCGCGAATACCTCCATCGGGTCGAGCGGCTGGAAAAGGCGAGCCCGATGCCCGCTTCCGCGCCGGTGCGGCCGGCGATGGTGCCGTTCCCCGGCGTCGCCCGGTAGGGCGGTTTCCGGCCAGGCCAGGCTGCTCGATTTCCTCGCCGCACATTCTCCTCTAATTTGCCGCCATGTCCGACACGCTGAAGCTCGCCCTCGCCCAGATCAACCCGCAACTGGGCGCGATCACCCGCAACCTCGCCCTGCTCCGCGCCGCCCGCGCCGAGGCGGCAGCGCTCGGGGCGGACCTCGTCGTCACGCCCGAATTCTCCATTGCCGGCTATCCGCCCGAGGATCTGGTACGCAAGCCCGCCTTCATCGCGGCCTGCGAGGCCGCCATCGCCGAACTCGCGCGCGATACGGCCGATGGCGGGCCCGCGATACTGGTCGGCGGCCCATGGCGCGACGGCGACCGCCTCTTCAACGCCGCCTATGTGCTCGACGGCGGGAAGATCCTCGCCCGGCGCGCCAAGCACGAGCTGCCGAATTACGGGGTGTTCGACGAGAAGCGCGTCTTCGATGCGGGGCCGGCCCCGGGCCCGGTCGCGTTTCGCGGGTTCCGCCTCGGCATCATGGTCTGCGAGGATTGGTGGCTGCCGGAGGTCTGCGAGACCCTCGCCGAATCGGGCGCCGAATTGCTGCTTTCGATCAATGCGAGCCCGTTCGAGGCCGATAAGCAGCAGCAGCGCATCGAGCTCGCGGTGCGCCGCGTCGTCGAGACCGGGCTCGGTTTCATCTTCGCCGCCCAGTTCGGCGGCCAGGACGAGCTGGTCTTCGAGGGTGCCTCCTTCGCGCTGAACCCCGACCGCAGCCTCGCCGCCCAGCTGCCCTTCTTCGAACGCGCCGTGACCCTGACCGAATGGCGCCGGGAGGGTGAGCGCCTGGTCTGCGCCCCGCTGCCGCCCAGCCCCGAGCCGGAGCGGCTGGCGGCGATCTACCGCTCGATGATGCTCGGCCTCGGCGATTACGTGCGCAAGAACGGCTTCCCCGGCATCATCCTCGGGCTCTCCGGCGGCATCGACAGCGCGCTCTCCGCCGCGGTGGCGGTCGATGCGCTCGGCCCCGCCATGGTGCGCAGCTTCATGCTGCCCAGCCCCTACACCAGCCAGGACAGCCTGGACGATGCCGCCGAATGCGCCCGCCTGCTCGGCATCGCCTGCGACACGGTGCCGATCACCCCGGCGATGGAGGCTTTCGGCACGGCGCTCGCCCCGATCTTCGCCGGGCGGCAGGCCGACATCACCGAGGAGAACATCCAATCCCGCGCGCGCGGCCTGATCCTGATGGCGATTTCCAACAAGCTCGGCCACATGGTGCTCACCACCGGCAACAAGAGCGAGATGTCGGTCGGCTACGCGACGCTCTACGGCGATATGTGCGGCGGCTATTCGGTGCTCAAGGACGTCTACAAGACCACCGTCTTCGCGCTGTGCCGCTGGCGCAACGCGCACCGGCCGGAAGGCGCGCTGGGCCCGGCGGGGCCGGTCATGCCCGAACGCGTCATCACCAAGCCGCCGAGTGCGGAGCTCAAGCCCAACCAAACGGACCAGGACAGCCTGCCCCCCTACGAGGTGCTGGACGCCATCCTGCAGGGCCTGGTCGAGGGCGAGCAGAGCGTGGACGCGATGGTGGCCGCGGGCTTCGAGCGCGCCACCGTGCTGCGCGTGTGGAAGCTGCTGGACCGTGCCGAATACAAGCGCCGCCAGGCGCCGCCCGGGGTGAAGATCACGCCCCGCGCCTTCGGCCGCGATCGCCGCTACCCGATCACCAACGGCTTCACGAACCTCATCGCATGAGCGCGCCCGCACCAGGCGTCGGCTTCTGGCGCGTGCGCATCCTCGATCTGTCCGGCGCGGAGCTGGCGAGCGGCGAGCTGGCGGGCGGCGAGGCGGAGAACGTCGTCGAGGTGATCGGCGGATTCGCCACACTGTCGCAGGCCAATGATTTCGCCCGCCGCTACGTGCGCGACAGCATCGAGCGCTGCCGCCGGCCGGGGAGCACGGCGCAGGATGTGCTCGATGCCTGGCTCGCCTATGGCGAGGACGCCGAAATCGCCGAGGGGGGCGAGGAGGCCTGGCGCAGCGGCCCGGAGATCGGCGATTTTGCCGCCCGGAAGGCAACGCCCGACGAACGCGACTGGCGGGCCCTCGACCCGCGCCGCGGCGCCCGCGCCGAGGAGGGTGATTCTTGAACCTGTTGCGCGTCGCCCTCGCACCCGGCGGCGTGCTGCATGTCGGCAATGCGCGAATCGTCCTGGCCACCTGGCTGTTCGCGCGCAGCACCGGCGGACGCATCCTGCTGCACGCCGAGACCGCCGCGCGGCATGGCGAGGACCTCGCCTGGCTCGGCCTGGACTGGGACGGAACCTACGACTCCCACGATTTTGCGGCCCGCCGCGCGGACGCCATCGCGCGGCTGCGATCCGCCGGCCGGCTCTACCCGTGCTTCGAGAGCGAGGAGGAGCTGGCCACCAAGCAGGCGCTCCGGCTGCGCCGCGGCCAGCCGGCCATCTATGACCGCGCCATGCTGAAGCTGACGCCGGCCCAGCGCGAAGCCGCCGAGGCCGGCGGCAAGGCGCCCTACTGGCGCTTCCGCCTGGGCGAGGCCGAACTCACCTGGCAGGACCTCATCCTCGGGCGCCGGCGCGTCAAGCTGCTCACTTTGTCCGACCCGGTGGTGATCCGTGCCGACGGCACCGTGCTGCAGCGGCTGGCGGCGGTGATCGATGACCTCGCACTCGGCGTCAGCCATGTCCTGCGCGGCGAGGATCAGATCGACAACACGGCCATCCAGCTCGACCTGATGGCAGCACTCGGCGCCAATCCGGGGGCCATCGCGCTCGCCCACCTACCGCCGCTGCTGGATGCGGAGGGCACCAGGCTGTCGCGACGGATCGACGG
Source organism: Rhodospirillales bacterium (assembly GCA_018971455.1). Taxonomy (GTDB): domain Bacteria; phylum Pseudomonadota; class Alphaproteobacteria; order Acetobacterales; family Acetobacteraceae; genus REEB85. The sequence continues at coordinate 3,734 of JAGXAV010000080.1, read as the reverse complement.
GCTCGCGCTGCGCGATTTGCGCCAGGACGGCATCGTGCCGGCGGCATTGGCCGCCACCCTCGCCGGCGCGGACCGCCCGGCGATGCCGGCCGAGCTCATCGCCGGGTTCGACCTCGCCCGCTTCGCCGCGGCGGACCGCTTCGCCATGGCGAAGCTGCTGACCATCAACCGCGCGGCGCTGGCCGCGCTGCCTTTCGAAGCAATCGCCGATCGCCTGCCGGCGGGCGCCACCGCGGCGTTCTGGCACGCCATCCGCGGCGGCATCGATCTGCTCGGCGAAGCGCGCGGCTGCTGGGAGATCACCAACGGCACCATCATTCCGCCGGTCATCGAGGATGCGGGGACGCCGCTGCGCCAGGCGCTCGAGCTGCTGCCCGCCGAGCCGTGGCGCGCGACGGTCTGGGCGGAGTGGCTGGCGGCCCTGGAGGCGGCAAGCGGACGCGACCGGGCGGCGCTGGATGCCATGCTGCGCCTCGCCCTCACCGGCGAGGAGAGCGGGCCCGACCTCGCCCGGCTGCTGCCGCTGATCGGCCGCGGCCGGGCGGCCGATCGGTTGCGCCTCGCCGCCAGGTGATTCACCTCCGCTGATCTGCCCCCCGATCTGCCCCTGATTTGCCCATGCTGCGGGCGCGTATAGAGTGGGGGGATGCCGGCGCCCCGCCTCTCCGAGCCGCCCGTCTCGATGGGCCGCCCGTCCCGATGAGCGGGCCGGCGGGCCTGCTGCCGCGCTTTGCCGTCGAGATCGCAGCACCGGACCTGGCGCCGTGGCAGTCGGGCAATGCAGGCGTGCCGGGGTTCTGGAGCTTCGCCGGCCGCGAACCCGGCCCCCATGCGGTGCTGGTGGCGCTGACGCACGGCAACGAAATCGCGGGGGCCGTGGTGCTCGATCGGCTGCTGCGCGCCGGGCTGCGGCCGGCATGCGGGCGGCTCACGCTCGGCTTCGCCAACCTCGCGGCCTTCGCGCGGTTCGACCCGGCGCAGCCGACGGCGTCCCGCTTCGTGGACGAGGACATGAACCGCCTGTGGGACGATGCGCTGCTGGACGGGCCGCGCCGGTCCAGCGAGCTCGACCGGGCGCGCCAGATCCGCGCGCTGGTCACCTCGGCCGATGTGCTCGTCGACCTGCATTCCATGCTCTGGCCATCGGACCCGCTCATCCTGAGCGGCGCCACGCCGAAAGGCGCGGCGCTGGCGCGGGCGATCGGCGTGCCGGGGCTGGTGGTGGCCGATTCGGGACATGTCAGCGGCCGGCGGATGATCGATTACGGCCGCTTTGCCGATCCGGCGGCGCCGCCGTGCGCCAATCTCGTGGAAGCCGGCCCCCATTGGGCGGCGGAGACGGTGACGATGACGCTGGCCAGCATCGCCGGTTTGCTGCGCCATCTCGGCATGATCGCCGATCACCCCGCCCTGCCCGCGGCGGGGGCGCCGCCGCACGGGCGAACCGCCACCGTCACCCATGTAGTGACCGCGGCAACGGCCGGCTTCGCCTTTGTGCAGGCCTATCGCGGCGGCGACGTGATCGCCCGGCGCAACACGCTCATTGCCATGGATGGCGCCGCCGAAATCCGCACGCCCTATGACCAGTGCCTGCTGGTGATGCCCAGCCTGCGGCCGGGCCGTGGCCACACCGCGGTGCGGCTGGCGCGGCTGGAGGCGAGCTGACTCCCTTTCGGGTCCCCGGGACCTGCTGCCCGGAACCTACTGAACCAGGGCCGCGTGCGGCGCGAAGCTCGCAAGGGTCAGGCTGATGTCATGGGCCACGGCGAGCACGGTGAGCGTCAGCAACGCGGCGAACAGGGCATAGAACACGCCCACCGAGCCCCTGCGGCCCGACCCGGCCGGCCCGATTCCCCCACCGAAGGGCCGCCGCACACCTGACGCTCCTGCCAGGACAAGCTCTCGCATCGCACGCTCTCCACCGCTTCCCGCCGGCACGTTCTGTGCGGGCCACGACGCCTGGCGGTTCGTGCGGCCGGTCGATCCGGCCTTGCGGCAACGCGCAAACGTCATGCGCGCAAACATACTCGAAATTAAGATTATGACAAGGAAAGATTTGTCTATTTATTTGAGATAATTCTCTATGTTGGCTCATCCGATCGCTGGCGCCCGCTCGCTGCTCGCCCGCGCCCAGGACGAAGCGGCGTCTTCGTCGAACAGCTCGGTCAGCTTCTTCATCATCGTCCCGCCCAGCTCCTCGGCATCGACGATGGTCACGGCCCGGCGGTAGTAGCGCGTCACGTCATGGCCGATGCCGATCGCCACCAGCTCGATCAGGTTGCGCGCCTCGATGTCGCGGATGGCCTCGCGCAGATGCTTCTCCAGATAATTGCCGGGATTGACCGACAGCGTGCTGTCGTCCACCGGCGCGCCGTCGCTGATGACCATCAGGATGCGCCGGTGCTCGGGCCGCGCCAGCAGGCGGCGATAGGCCCAGATCAGCGCCTCGCCATCGATGTTCTCCTTGAGCAGCCCCTCGCGCAGCATCAGGCCGAGATTCTTGCGGCTGCGGCGCCACGGCGCGTCCGCCGCCTTGTAGATGATGTGCCGCAGATCGTTGAGCCGGCCGGGGTTGCGCGGCTTGCCCTCGGCCACCCAGCGCTCGCGCGACTGCCCGCCCTTCCAGGCCCGCGTGGTGAAGCCGAGCACCTCGACCTTCACCGCGCAGCGTTCCAGCGTGCGCGAGAGGATGTCGCCGCACATCGCCGCGACCGTGATCGGCCGCCCGCGCATGCTGCCCGAATTGTCGATCAGCAGCGTCACCACCGTGTCGCGGAACTCGGTGTCGCGCTCACGCTTGTAGGACAGCGCCAGCAGCGGGTTGACCACGACGCGCGACAGCCGCCCGGCATCGAGGATGCCTTCCTCCAGATCGAAATCCCAGGCACGGGTCTGCTGCGCCAGCAGGCGACGCTGGAGGCGATTGGCAAGCTTGGCGACGACGCCCTGAAGGTGTTGCAATTGCTGGTCGAGCTGCTGGCGCAGCCGGCTCAGCTCCTCCGGATCGCAGAGCTCCTCGGCGGCGACCTCCTCGTCGAACTGCCGGGTGAAGGCGCGATAGGCGCCCTCGCTGTCCGCACCCGGGCGCTCACGGCGCGGCTGCGGTCCGCCCGGGCGGTCGTCGCCCTCCGCCGCCTCGGCATCCTCGGCGCTCTCGTCGGAAGCATCCTCGTCGGCCGCCTCGCCCTGCATCTCCTCGGGCTGCGCGCCGAGCATCGATTCGGAGTCGCTGGGCGACTGGCCCTCGCCCTCCTGGGCATTGTCCTGCTCGCCGGACTGGTCGCCCTCCTCCTCGCCCTCCTCGCTCTCCTCGGGCTCGGCATCGGCCTCCGCCTCGGCCAGATCCATCGCCGCGAGGAGCTTGCGGGCCGCGCGGGTGAAGGCCACCTGATCGTCCTGGGCCGCGGCCATTTCGGCGAGCGCCTGCTCGGCCCCCTCGCCCACCGTGTCGCGCCACAGATCGAGCACGCGCCGCGCCGCCGCCGGCGAGGCCTCGCCCGACATGCGCTCGCGCGCCAGCAGCGCCAGCGCGTTGGCCACCGGCAGCTGATCCTTGCGGGTCATCCGGTCATAGCCCTCGGCCTCGCACTCATCGGCCAGGCGGGCGCGCAGATTGGCCGACACGCCATCCATGTGCCGCGCGCCGACCACCTCGACGCGCGCCTGCTCGAGCGCGTCATAGACGTCCTTCGCCTCCCGCCGGGCCGGCATGCGGGCGGCGTGCACGCCGTCAT
>JAGXAV010000079.1 GCA_018971455.1 Rhodospirillales bacterium | reverse complement strand
CAGGAAGGAGCCGTCGTCTTCTACACCCATGACAGCGAGACGGCCGCGGCCGCCGTCGTCAACGCCTTCAGCAAGGATTTTCCCAAGATCAAGGGCAGCTACATCCGCGCCCAGACGGGCGCGCTCTATGCCAAGATCCTCGCCGAGCGCTCGGCCGGCCGCTTCGATGTCGACGTGATCCAGTATTCGGAGATTGGCACGGCCCTCGATTTCCAGAAACGCGGCGGCTACACGCATTACGTCTCGCCCGAATCGGCCGGCTACGACGCCAACCATCTGAGCGATCCGGTCGGCTATTTCTTCTGGAGCGGCATCAGCTTCGCCGGCATCGCCTACAACACGGACAAGGTGAAGGCGGCCGACGCGCCGAAGCAGTGGAAGGACCTGCTCAACCCGCGCTGGCGCAACGTGATGAGCACGAAGCAATCCACCTCGGGAATGCAGTTCGTCGAATGGTACGAGCTGACGAAGCTCTATGGTGACCAGTACTGGAAGACCTTCGCGACCCAGCGTCCGCACGGCTTCGATTCGCGCATCCAGCTGTTCGACCGCCTGGCCAAGGGCGATGATCAGGTCTGCGCCCTGGCGGAATGGGCCGGCTACGTGCTGTTCCATCAGAAGAAGGCGCCGATCGCCTTCGTGGCGCCGGCCGACGGTCTGCCGGCTACGCCGCTCGCCACCGGCGTGGTGGACAAATCGCCCCATCCCGAGGCCGCGCGGCTCTTCCTCGACTGGCTGATGTCCAGGCGCGGCCAGACCTTCTACCAGGACAACCCCTACCTGCTGTACGGCTCGGTGCGCAAGGACGCGCCGCCGATGCCGGGCGGCCTGCGCCTCAACGATTTCAAACTGCTCATCCCGGCCGACATGAAGACCTACGTGGCGAGCCGCAAGAGCTTCAACGCCGAGTGGAACGGCATGCTCGGTCTGTAATCGCGCCAACCGCCTGCAGGAGGAGGGGAAAGCCATGCTCATGGCCCGGTCGCGACATCGGTTGCCGTCCGCCCAGACCATCGTCGGACTGGTGACCATTCTGGTGACCGGGCTGTTCGTGCTCTACCCGATCTACTTCCTCCTGCAGGCCGCGTTCGATGTCGGCGACCAGGATGCCAGGCCGCCGACCGCCTACGGTCTGGGCAATTTTGCCGCTCTGCCGAAATACTCCGAAATCATGCTCAACACGCTCGGGGTCTCCCTGGGCGCGACGGCGATGGCGCTGGCCTTCGGCTTCCTGACAGCCTGGATCCTCAACCGCACCAACGTCCCCTTCCGCCGCACGCTCGAGCAGGCGATGGCGGTCCCCTATTACGTCACCCCGCTGCTCGGCGCCTTTGCCTGGAGCCTGCTGGGGGCGCCCGAGAGCGGGTTCATCAATCAGCTCTGGCGCGCCCTGGGCGGCCATGGCGCCATCCTCGACATCATGAGCCCATTCGGCATCGCCTGGGTGATGGCGCTGTTCGAAGGCTCGGTCGCGTTCGTGATGATCGGCGCGGTGATGAAGTCGATGGACCCCTCGCTTGAGGAGGCCTCGCAGGTCATCGGCGGCGGCCGGCTGCGCACGATGCTGCGGATCACCCTACCGCTCGTGGCCCCCGGCGTTCTGGGCGCTGCGATCTTCGTCTTTGCCGAAATGCTCGGCTCGTTCTCGGCGGCCCTCGTGCTCGGCACGCCCAACCGCTTCTACGTCATCACCACGGCGATCTATCTGCTGGTGTCGCAATATCCGCCGCGCATTCCACTTGCCGCGGCGATGGGCGTGTCGCTGTTCGCCGTGATGTTCCTGATGCTCTTCCTCTACCGGCGGCTGATCTCGCGCCGCAGCTACGTCACCGTCAGCGGCAAGGCGTTCCGCCCCCGCCAGACCGACATGGGCGGGCTGCGCTGGGCGTTGTTCGGCGTGTGCGTGGGCTACGTCATCCTCTCGGTGGTGCTGCCGATCCTCACGCTGATCTACGCGTCGGTGCAGAAGCTCGCCGTGGCGTTCCCCGCCGCCGGTAACTTCACCCTTGACAATTACCGTACCGCGCTGACGCAGAATGCGGTGCGCTATGCGATGTCGAACAGCCTGGTGCTGGGCGTGCTGACGGCGACGATCGGCGTGGCGCTGACGGGCATGCTGTCCTGGCTGATCCATCGCACCCGCCTGCCCGGGCGCGGCGTGCTGGAATACGTCGCCATGCTGCCGCAGGCCGTGCCGCGGCTGGTCTTCGCCTTCGGCATGATGTGGGCGTGGCTGGTCATCCCGATCCCCGTCTACGGCACCATCTGGCTGCTGTTGATCGCCTACCTCACGGTGTTCCTGCCGCTCGGCCTGCGCACCATCTCGAGCGTCCTGCTCCAGCTCGACCGGAGCCTGGACGAATGCGGCCAGGTCTGCGGCGCGGGCTGGGGCTACCGTGTCCGCACCATCACCATGCCACTGCTGCGGCCGGGAATGCTGGCGGCCTGGATGCTGTTGTTCATCGCCAGCGTTCGCGAGCTGGGCGCATCCATTCTGCTCATGGGCCCGAATTCTCAGGTGCTGACGCCCGCCATCGTCGATGCCTGGTTTTCCAGCAGTTCCGAGCTGACCGCGGCGATGGCGCTGATCCAGACAATCGTGGTCGGGCTGGCGGTGGCGTTCTTCATGCTGGTCACGCGCCGCGCCGCGCGACAGGGAGGATAACGAGCAGTGTCGTCCAATTCGCAAACGGCGCAGATCGAGGTCGAGAATCTCGAAATCAGCTATGGCTCCGTCGCCGCCGTCGGCCCGGTCAGTTTCCGTGTCATGCCCGGCCAGCAGCTGACCCTGCTCGGCCCCTCGGGCTGCGGCAAGACGACGACCCTGCGCGCCGTCGCCGGGCTCGAACGGCCGAGCGCCGGCATCATTCGCATCGCCGGGCAGACCATGTATTCGGCGCGGGAGGGCATCAACCTGCCGGCCGAGCGGCGCGGCCTGTCGATGGTCTTCCAATCCTATGCCATCTGGCCGCACATGACGGTTTTCGAGAACGTCGCCTACGGGCTGCGGGTCCGCCGGCACAGCGCGGCCGAAATTGCCGAGCGCGTCCAGCATGCGCTCGATCTCGTGCAGATGGGCGCCTATGCCCAGCGCCATGCCTCGCAGCTGTCCGGCGGCCAGCAGCAGCGCGTCGCGCTCGCCCGCGCGTGCGCCTTCTCGCCCAGCGTCCTGCTGTTCGATGAGCCGCTCTCCAATCTCGACGCCAAGCTGCGCGGCGACATGCGCATCGAACTGCGCGAATTGCAGCACCGGCTCGGCGTCACGTCCATCTACGTCACGCACGATCTGGAAGAGGCCCTGGCCATGTCCGACCAGGTGGTGGTCATGCGCAACGGGCGCGTCGAGCAGAGCGGACCGCCAGGCGAGATCTACAACTATCCGCGCACCGCCTTCGTCGCCGATTTCGTCGGCTCGTCCAACCTCATCACCGGCCGCCTGCGCCCCGATCTCGCGGCGGACGGGCTGATTGCGCTGGAGGCCGAGGGCGGCCACATCGTCCACGGCGTCGCCCATGGCCGCGCGCCGGCGGGCGAGCCGGTCATGTCCGTGCGAACCGTCCATCTGCGGCTGGACGCGGCCCCGCCGGCGCAGTCGCGCAATGTCTGGCCGGTGCGCGTGAAGCGCTCCGTCTTCCTCGGCGATCTCACCGAGCTGCGCGTGCAGTGGGGCGGGCGCGAACTGGTGGTGCGCTGCGGCGCGACGGCGGCTATAGAGGAAGGGCGAACCGCCTATCTGTCGGCCGACCCGCAAAGCTGCGTGCTGCTGGAGGCGGTCTGACCGACCCATTCCTGACGGAGATGAACATGGCTGCCTCCCTGGCCTCGCTGCGCGCCGCGCTGACCGGCATTTCCGGCATTCTGGTGACGCCTTTCGACGCGGATGACAGGCTCGCACCGGCCCGGCTGGGCCCCATCGTCGATCGCGCGGTGGGGGCGGGCGTGCACATCCTGGTCGCCAACGGAAATACCGGCGAGTTCTATGGCCTGACGACGCGCGAGGCCGAGACGATGGTGCGCGAAGCCGCCGGCCACGTCGCCGGCCGCGTGCCGCTGGTGGCCGGCGTCGGCCGCAGCCTGCACGACGCGCTGGCGCTGGCGCGCGCCTCGGCGGCGGCCGGTGCCAGCGCGCTGATGGTCCACCAGCCGCCCGATCCGTTCGTCGCGCCGCGCGGCGTCGTCGAATATGTGCGCCGTGTCGCCGAGGCCGGCGGCGGGCTGCCGGTCATCCTCTATCTGCGCAATGACGGCATCGGCCTCGATGCCATCGCGGCCCTTTGCTCGCTTCCCGAGGTCGTCGGGGTGAAATGGGCCTCGCCCACGCCGCTGCGCCTCGCCGAGGCCATCCGCCGTGCCGATCCGCGCATCGTCTGGGTCGGCGGCTTGGCCGAGACCTGGGCGCCGCCGCTCTATGCCGTTGGCGCGCGCGGCTTCACCTCCGGGCTGATCAATGTCTGGCCCGAGCATTCGGTGGCCATCCATGCGGCCCTGGCGCGCGGCGATTATCCGGCGGCGATGGCGCTGATCGGCCGCATGGCCGCCTTCGAGGAGCTGCGCAGCGAGGAGGGAAACGGCACCAACGTCTCGGTGGTCAAGGCGGCACTCGCGCTCGCCGGGCATGATTGCGGCCATGCCCGCGCCCCGGGCGCCTGGCCGCTGACGCCGGGCCAGCATGCCAGGCTGGTCGCCTTGCTGGGCGAGTGGGGTATGGCCGGCGAAACCGGCGCGGCGGCCTGATGCCACGCCGCCGAGGGGCAGCAGGCCGATGATTGCAGGCGACGTGCTGCTGATCGCCGACCTGATGCCCGCGGCGATCGCCGATCTGCGCACCCGCACCAGCATGCTCGACGGGCGCCTCGCCGCCTCCCGCGCCGCGCTGATCGCGGAGCATCGCGACCGCATCCGTGCCATCGCCACCCACGCCCATACGCCGTGCCCGCGCGCGCTGATCGAGGCCTTGCCCAGGCTCGAGATCATCGCCTGCTTCAGCGCCGGCGTCGATGACATCGACGTTGCGGCGGCGGCCGAGCACGGCGTGGTCGTCACCAGCACATCCGAGGCGCTGGCTGATGACGTGGCCGACGTGGCGATGGCCAAATGCCTGCTGCTGCTGCGCCGCTTCCTCCAGGCCGACCGTTTCGTGCGCGATGGCAGCTGGGCCCGCGGACCCTTCCCGCTGGCCCGCTCCCTCAAGGGCCAGCGGCTCGGCCTGCTCGGCATGGGCATGATCGGTGGCGCCATCGCCCGGCGGGCGGAGGCAAGCGGCATGTCGATCGCCTACACCACGCGCACGCCCCGGCCCGACCTGCCGTACCGCCATGTCCCCCGCGTGGCCGACCTTGCGGGCGGGAGCGATATCCTGGTGGTCTGCTGCCCGGCGACGGCGGCGACGCGCCACCTCGTCGACGCGGCGGTGCTGCGCGCACTCGGCCCGCAGGGCTATCTGGTCAACGTCGCCCGCGGCAGCATCGTTGACGAGGCCGCCCTGGTTGAGGCGCTGCGAGAGGGCGCCATTGCCGGTGCGGGGCTCGACGTCTTTGCCGACGAACCCCATCCGCACGCCGAATTGCTTCTGCTCGACAACGTCTCCCTCTCGCCGCATATCGGCAGCGGGACCGAGGCGGCGCGCGCCGCCATGGGGCGTTCCATGGTCGAGAGCATCCTGCGCCAGCTCGGCGGATCGTCGGGGCGACACCGACCGCCGCCTTGACCGCGATCAATGCCAGGGCGCAGGAATCGGCCAGGATTGCACTCCTGGGCAGGAGCCTTGGCAATGACATCCACCTTGGGGCGGCCCGTCCGGCGCCCCCTTCCGTCATGTGAGGGCAGCAGACCCCGCGGCCCGTCGCCCGGGGCCGCGGCGGGAGATTGCCATGGCGGATGACGAATGGCTCCAGACGCCGATCGCGCGCCATGTGTGGGAGACGCGCTACCGCGCCGCCGGCGAGGGCTCCGTCGCCGCCACCTGGCGGCGGGTCGCGCGGGCCGTGGCCGCCGTCGAGCCGGGCGACCGCGAGGGCTGGGCCCATTGCTTCCACGACATCATGCAGGGCTTCCAGTTCCTGCCCGGCGGCCGCATCCAGGCCGGGGCCGGCACGGCGCGCGACGTCACCCTGTTCAACTGCTTCGTCATGGGGCCGATCGAGGACTCGATCCCGGGGATATTCCGCGCGCTGCAGGAAGGTGCGGTCACGATGCAGCGCGGCGGCGGCGTCGGCTATGATTTCTCGACGCTGCGCCCCGCCGGCACGCCGGCGCCGACCACCGGGGCCATCGCCTCCGGGCCGGTGTCGTTCATGGATGTATGGGACGCGATGTGTGCCACCATCCAGTCCACCGGCGCGCGTCGCGGTGCGATGATGGCAACCCTGCGCTGTGACCATCCCGATATCGAGGCCTTCATCGACGCCAAGCGCCGCCCGCACCGGCTGCGCTCGTTCAATCTTTCGGTGCAGGTGACCGACGCTTTCATGCGCGCCATCGCGCTGGACGCGGACTGGCCACTGGTGTTTCCCGCCGCCGCCCTGGCCGGCGATGGCGAGACGATCCTGCGGGCCTGGCCGGGCGAAGCATCGGCGGTGCCCTGCCGCGTTGTTCGCCGCGCCTCCGCGCGCACCCTGTGGGACCGGCTTCTGCACGCCAGCTACGACACCGGCGAGCCCGGCATGCTGTTCATCGACCGCATCAACCGGATGAACAATCTCTGGTACCGCGAGCGGATCACCGCCACCAATCCCTGCGGCGAGGTGCCCCTGCCGCCCTACGCGGCGTGCGATCTCGGCGCGATCAACCTCGCCGGTCTGATTCGCGATCCGTTCACCCCGCAGGCGCGGCTGGACGGCGATCGCCTGGCCGAGATCGTTCCCGTGGCGGTGCGGTTGCTCGATAATGTGATCGACATTTCGCGCTTTCCCCTCCCGCAGCAGCGCGTCGCCGTTCACAGGGCGCGCCGCATCGGCCTCGGCATCACCGGATTGGCCGACGCGCTGATCATGCTCGGCCTGCGCTACGGCAGCGACGCCTCGCTCGCCTTCGCCGCGGACACCATGTCCGCGATCTGCCATGCCGCGTACCGGCAATCGATCGCCCTGGCCGAGGCGAAGGGGCGCTTCCCGGATTTCGCCGCGGACCGCTATCTGGAAGGCCCGTTCATCCAGGCCCTTCCGGCCGATATCCGCGACGGCATTGCCCGCCACGGCATCCGCAACTCGCATCTTCTGGCCATCGCCCCCGCCGGCACGATCAGCCTGCTCGCCGGCAATGTGTCGAGTGGAATCGAGCCCGTCTTCGCGGCGGAATACGGGCGCACCGTGCTCGATCTGAACGGCGGGTCCAGGCAATTCCGTCTCGTCGACGATGCCGTCCGGCGATGGCGGGCGCGGCACGGCCGGACCGACGGCGTGCCGGATGGGTTCGTGACGGCCACGGACCTGCCCATTGCCGCGCATCTGGCCATGCAGGCGGCGCTCCAGGGCTCGGTCGACAACTCGATATCGAAAACCATCAATGTCCCGGCGGAGATCGGCTTCGATGCCTTTGCGCCCGTCTACCGGCTTGCCTACGACAAGGGATTGAAGGGCTGCACGACATTCCGCCCCGCCGTCGCCGCACGCACCGTGCTGGCGCCGGTCGAGGCATGTCCGGGGCGCCTGCGTCCGACCGCCTGATATCGCCGCGCGCGCCTACCCCGCCGGCAGGCGCGCCAGGAAAGCATCGACGGCGCCCGAAAGCGATGCGGCCGGGTCCTCTGCGAACGCATAGCGTGCCCGCACGGCCGGCTTGCGCAACCGGAGCAGCGCCGCGAGGTCGATCGGCGTCGCGATCACGACCAGTTCGGCCGCCGATGTCTCGATGGTGCGGGCAAGGGCCTCGCGCTGGCTGGCGCTGTAGCCCATGGCCGGCAGGACGCGCCCGATATGCGGATAGGACGCGAACACCTCCAGCAGGTCGGCCGGAGCAGACAGCCGTGGAT
>JAGXAV010000712.1 GCA_018971455.1 Rhodospirillales bacterium | reverse complement strand
GGCATCGGCGGCGCGGATCGCCCATTCGGCGTGCATGGTATTGGGCAGCGGGATGTAGATCGCCTCGATCGCAGGGTCGGCGAGCAGGGCCTCGTAGGAGGCGTGCGAGCGCGGGATGCCCAGTTCGGCCGCGAAGGCGGCGGCCTTCTCGCCGCCCCGACTGGCCACTGCATCCACCGTCGCCACGCTCGAGCCGGCGAGGCCGCGGGTGAACTGGCGGGCGATGTTGGCGGCACCCAGGATGCCGTAGCGGACGGGGGCGAAGTCGGGCATGGCGTGAACCTCGGCGAAGGGGCAGGGGGGCAGCGCAAGGGGACAGGGCCGGCCAGAATGCGCGTGGGCGGCGAGGCCGGCAAGCCAGCCCTGCTTGACGCGACTTGCATGGCGGGGGCCGGGCCACTATAAGCCGCCGGTCTGCGAGACCGGGCCTGTGGGGCATGCCCGGCCGCGACGCCTGCCCGTTGCGGCGGGTTTCCGATCAGAAGGAGATGCAAATGCCCAAGATGAAGACGAAGTCTTCGGTGAAGAAGCGCTTCAAGATCACCGCCACCGGCAAGGTGCTGGCGGGGCCCGGCAACAAGCGCCATGGCCTGATCAACCGGACCCAGAAGATGAAGCGGCAGGCGCGTGGCAGCCAGGTGCTGACGGAGGCCGATGGCCTGACCGTCAAGCAATGGGCCCCGTACGGGCTGCGGTAAGGGAGAAGCGCCATGGCACGTGTCAAACGGGGTGTGACCACCCACGCCCGTCACAAGAAGGTTCTCGACGCCTCCAAGGGCTTCGTCGGCCGTTCGTCCACCAATTACCGCATCGCGCTGCAGCGGCTCGAGAAGTCGCTCCAATATGCCTATCGCGATCGCCGGGTGAAGAAGCGCGAGTTCCGCGGCCTGTGGATCCAGCGCATCAACGCCGCTGTGCGCGAGCACGGGCTGACCTATTCGCGCTTCATTGCCGGGCTGAAGACCGCCGGCATCGAGATGGACCGCAAGGTGCTGGCCGCCATCGCCTTCGACGATCCCGCCAGCTTTGCGGAAGTCGTCAAGAAGGTGCAGGCCGCCCTGGCCTGATCGCTCTCCGTTCGCGGGAGCTGGTCGCTATCAAGGGCTGCCCGCGCCGGGCAGCCCTTTTTGCATGCAGGACGCCATGACCGACGATCTCGCCACCCTCCAGTCAGAGACTGAAGCTGCTCTCGCCGCCTGTTCCGACCTGCGCAGCTGGGACGCCGTGCGCGTGGGCGTGCTGGGCAAGAACGGGCGCCTCACCGGGCTTCTCAAGGCGCTCGGCCAGGCTTCGCCCGAGGAGCGGCGGGAGCGCGGGGCGGCGTTGAACCGGCTGAAGGATGCGCTGGGCGTGGCGATCGAGGCCCGCCGCGGCGCGCTGGAGGCGGCGGCGCTCGACATGCGGCTCGCCGCCGAGCGCATCGACGTCACCCTGCCGCCGGCGCCGGCGGTGGGCGGGCTGATCCACCCGATCAGCCGGACGATGGAGGAGATGGCGGCGATCTTCGGCGCCATGGGATTCACCATCGCCGAAGGCCCGGAT
>JAGXAV010000711.1 GCA_018971455.1 Rhodospirillales bacterium | reverse complement strand
CTGCGAGGGCGCGAGGATATCGACGCTGTAGGGATTGGTCAGCGGCGAGCCCATCAGATCATGCAGCGTGCGCATCGCCTCGGTATTCGGGTCCTTGGTGTGCAGCGGGTCGCTGTCGAAACGCAGATGGCCGAGCAGCAGCAGGCCGAGCAGGGAGAGGGCGGCGAATGCGAGAAAGACCACGCCGCGCCACCGGTCCAGCCCGCGTTCGGCCACGTCGCCGATGGCGATGCCGGCATCGGCCGTGCCGCCCGGCCGCATCAGCACGAGCAGCGCCGGCAGGAAAACCATGGTGCACAGAAAGGCGATCACCATGCCGGTGCCGGCGATCAGACCGAGCTCGGCGACGCCGGAGAAGGAAGTCGGCACGAAGGCATAGAACCCCGCGGCGGTGGCGGCCGCGGCCACCAGGATCTGCGGGCCGACCTCGTGGGCCGTCGCCACCAGCGCGCCACCCACCTGCTCGTGGCGGGCGAGGTGCTCGCGCAGCCGGGCCGCGTACTGGATGGCGAAATCCACCGCGATGCCGACGAACAGCACCGCGAAGGCGACCGAGACGAGGTTCAGCGTGCCCACCGCCAGCGCCGCGAAGCCGGTGGTCAGCAGCAGGCCGAGCGCGAGCGTCAGCGCCATCGGCACGATCAGCCGCCAGCTGCGCACGGCCAGCACCAGCCACAGCAACACGAGCGCCGCACTGATCAGCGTCGCCGCCAGCGCGCCCTGGGCGACGGTCGCGAATTCCTCGTCGGCCAGCACCACTTGGCCGGTCAGGCGCACATGCGCGAGGCCCGCCCGCACCATCGGCAGGCGCGCCGCCACGGCGCGGATCACCGCGGTGGCCTTGGCGCCGGGTTGCAGCGCCCCGAAATCGAGCTTCGGCTGCACCAGCACGAAGCGGTACGGCCCGGCCTGGTCGGCGAGCTTGCCGCCCAGCAGGCGCTGCCAGGAAAGCGGCTTCGGCCGGCCCGCCGCGGCGGCGGCAAGGGCCTGGTGAAACGCCGAGAGCGCGGGTGCGTAGGGCGCGAGATCGGCCTGCCCCTGCTCGACGCCGATGCCGAGCAGGGTCAGTGCCGCAAACAGCCCCCGCGCGCTGGGATCGGCGACCAGCTGGCCGAGGAAGGGCTGCGCGTCGATGGTGCGGTTCAGCACCTCCTGCAGATCCTTGCGCCCGAGCAGCAGCAGGCCGTTCTGGCGCAGATAGGGCGAGGAATCGGGCCGGCGCACGCTCAGGAAGGGCGCCGGCTGCGGGGCCGTCCGCGCCGCCTCGAGGGCGGCCTCCAGGGCGGCGGCGGTGGCGTCGGCCTCCTCCGGCGTCGCGCCATCGACCACCGCGACGATGAGGTCGCGGAATTGCGGGAAGGCCTTGTCGAAGGCGATGGCGCTGCGCCGCCAGGGCAGGCTGGCGGCGAACAGCTGGTCGGTGTCGGTGCTGACGCCGAGGCGGGTGGCGGCCAGCAGGCCGGCAAGCACGGCGAGCAGCAGCGCTCCCAGCACGACCCGCACCGCGTGGCGGCGGCTGGCATCGACGAGATGGGCGAGCAGGG
>JAGXAV010000078.1 GCA_018971455.1 Rhodospirillales bacterium | reverse complement strand
GCCGTTGGCCAGCAGCCGCACGCCCGCCACCTTGGTTCCGACGCGCACCAGGCCGGCCGCGCGCAGACTGTCCTCGGTGATCTCCTGCCCGGCGTCGAGCTTGCCGGCCTCGATCGCCGCCTCCAGCGTCCCCAGATTGATCGGGGCGTATTCCTTGCGGAACAGATTGTGGAAGCCGCGCTTCGGCAAGCGGCGGTAGATCGGCATCTGCCCGCCTTCGAAGCCGTTGATCGCCACGCCGGTGCGCGCCTTCTGGCCCTTCACGCCTTTGCCGGACGTCTTGCCCTTGCCCGAGCCGATCCCGCGCCCGAGCCGCTTCGACTTCAGGCGCGCGCCCGGATTGTCGCGCAGTTCGTTGAGGTTCATGTCAGGACAGCTCCTCAACCTTGATCAGGTGGGCGACCGCGCGGATCATCCCGCGGACCGACGGGGTGTCTTCCAGCTCGCGCGAGCGGCGGATCTTGTTCAAGCCGAGGCCGATGAGCGTCCCCTCCTGGCCCGGCTTGCGCCCGAGCACGGAGGCGACCTGCGTCACCCGGACGCGCTTCGGAGTGTCAGCCATTGGTCGGTGCCTCCGCCTCGGCCACCGGGCCGACATCGCGGCGCGGGCCGAACAGTTCCGCCACCTTCTTGCCGCGGCGGTTGGCCACCAGGCGCGGGCTCGCACAGCTTTCGAACGCGGCAAAGGCCGCCTTCACCATGTTGTGCGGGTTGCGGCTGCCGAGCGACTTGGCCACCACATCGCCCATGCCGAGCGTCTCGAACACCGCGCGCAGCGGACCGCCGGCGATGATCCCGGTCCCGGCGCTGGCCGAGCGCAGGATCACCGATCCGGCGCCGAACCGCCCCTGCACGTCGTGGTGCAGGGTGCGGCCTTCCTTCATCGGCACCCGGATCATGCCGCGCTTGGCGCGTTCGGTCGCCTTGCGGATCGCCTCCGGCACCTCGCGCGCCTTGCCGGCGCCGAAGCCGACGCGGCCCTTCTGGTCGCCCACCACCACCAGGGCAGCGAACGCGAAACGTCGGCCGCCCTTCACCACCTTGGCCACGCGGTTGATGGTGACCAGCTTGTCCATCAGGTCGTCGCCGCCATCGCGCTCGCGATCGCGTCCGCCGCCCCGGCCCTCTCTCGGTTCCCGTGCCATGCTGCTTTCCCTCAGAAGGCCAGACCGCCCTCACGGGCGGCTTCGGCCAGCGCCTTCACGCGACCATGATAGAGATAGGCGCCGCGATCGAAGACGACGGCCGTCACACCGGCCGCAATCGCCCGCTCGGCCACCAGCTTGCCGACCGCCGAGGCGGCCTCCTTGTCGGCGCCGCCCTTCAGCGCCTCGCGCAGGCCGCGATCGAGGCTCGAGGCCGCGGCCAGCGTGCGGCCGGCGGCATCGTCGATCACCTGGGCATAGATGTGCTTGCCCGAACGGAACACGGACAGCCGCGGACGGCCCGCCGACTTCCGGCGCAGCTGGAAGCGCAGGCGCGTGCGCCGGCGCTGCTGCAGATCCTTGCTATCGCTCATTACTTTTTCTTGCCTTCCTTGCGGCGGATCGCCTCGCCCTCGAACTTGACGCCCTTGCCCTTGTACGGCTCGGGCGGACGCCAGGCGCGGATTTCCGCGCAGACCTGGCCCACCAGCCGCTTGTCCACGCCCTCGACCTTGATCGAGGTGGGCTTCTCGCACGTCACCTTGATGCCGGCCGGAATCGCATAGACCACGTCATGCGAGAAGCCGAGATTGATCACCAGGTTGCTGCCATTGACAGCCGCACGATAGCCGGTGCCGGTGATCTCCAGCGTCTTGGCGTAACCGGTGGAGACGCCCTTGACCATGTTAGCCACCAGCGCGCGGGTGGTGCCCCACATCATCCGCGCCGGCGCCGAATTGCCGCGCGGGGCGATGCTGACACGCCCGCCCTCCACCTTGGTATCCACCCGGTCGGTGAGCGGCAGGGACAGCTCGCCGAGCTTGCCCTTCACCGTCAGCGTGCCGGCGGCCATCGCCACCTGCACGCCTGCCGGGATCTCTACGGGATATTTGCCGACGCGCGACATGCCGCGATCCTCCTCAGAACACGCGGCAGAGGACTTCGCCGCCAACATTGGCAGCGCGGGCCTCGGCGTCGCTCAGCACCCCGCGGGGGGTGGACAGAATGGAGATGCCCAGGCCCGCATAGACCCGCGGCAGCTCCTTGATCTTGGAATAGACCCGCCTTCCCGGACGCGAGACGCGGGTGATCTCCTTGATGACCGGCTCGCCCTCGCTGTATTTCAGCTCGATGCGCAGCTGGCTGATGCCCGGCTTCACCTCCTCGGCGGTGAAGCCGCGGATGAAGCCCTCGCGCTTGAGCGCATCGAGCACATTGGCCCGCAACATCGAAGCCGGCGCCACGCAATTGGCGTGACGCGCGCGCTGCGCGTTGCGGATACGGGTGAGCATATCGCCCAGTGGATCAGACATCGACATGGCGGCGCTCCCTTACCAGCTCGCCTTGACCATGCCGGGGATCTGCCCGGCATTGGCGAGGTCGCGCAGCGCAATGCGGCACAGGCGGAACTTGCGATAATTCGACCGCGAGCGCCCCGTCAGCTCGCAGCGCAGGCGCACCCGCACCTTCGCTCCGTTGCGCGGCAGCTCGGCAAGCTTCATCGTCGCGTCGAAACGATCCTCGACGGGCAGAGTGCGGTCCATCACGATCGCCTTGAGCGCGGCGCGCTTGCCCTTCTCACGGGCCGCCATACGCTCGCGCTTGGCATTGCGATTGACGGCAGATGTCTTGGCCATCCTGTCTTGTCCTCCGGAACCTGCCGGCTTTCGGCCAGCGGTTTTCCCAACCAAAAGGCGTGAACTTAACTCGCGAACGGAATGTCGAACTGCTTGAGCAGCGCCCTCGCCTCGGCGTCGCTCCTGGCCGTGGTGACGAACACGATGTCCATCCCGCGGATCGCATCGACCTTGTCGTAGACGATCTCCGGGAAGACGATCTGCTCCTTCAGGCCCATGGCGAAGTTGCCGCGTCCGTCGAAGCCCTTCGTCGCCGGGATGCCGCGGAAATCGCGCACGCGCGGCAGCGCGATGGTGACCAGCCGGTCCAGAAACTCGTACATCCGCGCCTTGCGCAGCGTCACCTTGCAGCCGATCGGCAGACCGGCGCGGATCTTGAAGCCGGCGATCGCCTTCTTCGCCACCGTCTTCACCGGCTTCTGCCCGCTGATCAGCGCAAGCTCGGCCACCGCGGCATCGAGCTTCTTCTGGTCGCCAGCGGCCTCGCCGACGCCCATGTTGATGACGATCTTCTCGAGCTTCGGCACCCGCATCGGGTTCGTGTAGCCGAACTCCTTCTGCAGCGCGGCCCGGATTTCGCCCATATAGCGCTGCTGCAAGCGCGGCATCGCGCTCGCCGTCACGCCGGCCGGGTTCTGTGTCTCGCTCACGATGGCCTCCTCACGCCTCGACCAGGTTGCCGCTGGCCTTGGCCACACGAACCTTGCGGCCGTCTTCCAGCACACGGAACCCGACACGCGTCGGCTTGTCGGTCTTGGGATCGACCAGCTTCAGGTTCGACAAATGGATCGTCGCCTCGACCTCGACGATGCCCCCCGGCTGGCCCATGCCGCGCGGCTTGGTGTGCTTCTTGGCGATGTTCACGCCCTGCACCACCGCGCGCTCATCCTTGGGATGCACGCGCAGCACCTCGCCGCGCTTTCCGCGGTCGGCCCCGCTGATCACGAGCACGGTATCGCCCTTGCGAATGCGCGCGGCCATCACAGCACCTCCGGAGCAAGCGAGATGATCTTCATGAACTTGCGCGCACGCAGCTCGCGCACCACCGGGCCGAAGATGCGGGTGCCGATCGGCTCCTGCTGCTTGTTGATCAGCACGGCGGCATTGCGGTCGAAGCGGATCGCGCTGCCATCGGCGCGGCGCACCGGAAAGCTGGTGCGCACGATCACGGCCTGGTGCACGTCACCCTTCTTCACCTTGCCGCGCGGAATGGCATCCTTCACCGACACGACGATGACATCGCCGACCGACGCGGTCTTGCGCTTCGAGCCGCCGAGCACCTTGATACACTGCACGCGCCGCGCGCCGGACTTGTCGGCGACATCGAGATTGGTCTCGACCGAGATCATCTATGCCTCCTCAACCCTGCGCAGGCGTGGCGGCGGCGAACGGCTCGCCATTGCGCTCGACCACGATCCAGGTCTTGCGCTTGCTGATCGGCCGGCATTCCTCGATGCGCACCGCGTCGCCCACCTTGCACAGGTTGCCTTCGTCATGCGCCGCGTAGTTCTTCGACCGGCGGATAAACTTCTTGTAGAGCGGGTGCATCACGCGCCGATCGACAAGAACCGTCACGGTCTTGTCCATCTTGTCGCTGGTCACCCGCCCCGTCAGGACGCGCCTCGGCATCGCCCGTCTCCCTTCAGGACTTGGAGGCGGAGCGCTGCTGCTCCGCAATGATGGTCTTCACGCGCGCGATGTCGCGGCGCACCTGGCGCACGCGGCCCACACCCTCGTTCTGCCCGGTCGCGCGCTGGAAGCGCAGATTGAACTGCTCCTTGCGCAGATCGAGCAGCATGCCCGACAGCTCGTCCGCCGTCTTGGTCCGCACATCGGCGGGCTTGGTCTGTTTGGCCATGTCACATGTCTCCGATGCGCGTGACGAAGCGCGTCTTGATCGGCAGCTTCGCCGCCCCCAGCGTCAACGCCTCTCGCGCCAGCTCCGGCGCGACGCCGTCGATTTCGAACATGATGCGGCCCGGCTTCACGCGGCACACCCAGAACTCGGGCGCGCCCTTGCCGGAACCCATGCGCACTTCCTGCGGCTTCAACGAAACCGGCACGTCCGGGAAGATGCGGATCCACACCCGCCCGGCGCGCTTCATGGCACGCGTGATGGCACGGCGCGCCGCCTCGATCTGGCGCGCCGTGATGCGCTCCGGCTCGAGCGCCTTGAGGCCGAACGTGCCGAAATTCAGCGCGGTGCCGCCCTTGGACAGCCCGTGGATGCGGCCCTTATGGGCCTTGCGATAGGTGGTGCGCTTGGGAGAGAGCATGGTCTGTTGTCCTTGGCGCTTCGATTACCGCTGCGGCGCCTGTTCGGCGGCGCGACGATCCTGGGCGAGCGGATCATGGGCAAGAATCTCGCCCTTGAAGATCCATACCTTCACGCCGCAGGTGCCATACGTCGTCTTGGCCGTCGCGATGCCATAATCAATGTCGGCGCGCAGCGTGTGCAGCGGCACGCGCCCCTCGCGATACCACTCGACGCGCGCGATCTCCGCCCCGCCCAGACGGCCGCCGCAATTGATGCGGATGCCCTGGGCGCCAAGGCGCATGGCCGACTGCACGGCCCGCTTCATCGCGCGACGGAACGCCACGCGGCGCTCGAGCTGCTGGGCGATGTTCTCGGCCACCAGCGTCGCGTCGATCTCCGGCTTGCGGATCTCGACGATGTTCAGCGTCACCTCGGCCTTGGCCATCTTGCCGAGATCCTTGCGCAGAACCTCGATATCCTGGCCCTTCTTGCCGATGACCACGCCGGGCCGCGCGGCATAGATCGTCACGCGCGGCTTCTTGGCCGGGCGCTCGATGACCACGCGCGACACGCCCGCGCCCGACAGCCGCTTGCGCAGATGCGCGCGAAGCTTCAGGTCGCCGTGAAGCAGCCGGGAGTAATCGTTGCCGGCGAACCACCGGCTGTCCCAGGTACGGTTGATGCCGAGCCGCAGCCCGATCGGATTGACCTTGTGACCCATCGTCTATGCGGCTCCCTGCGTCGCGGCATCGGCCGTCGGCTCGGCGGCAGCTTCCTGCGCGCGCTCGGCGACGACGATCTTGAGATGACTGAACCATTTCTCGATCCGCGCAGACCGGCCGCGGCCGCGCGCATGAAACCGCCGCATCACCACCGACTTGCCAACCTCGGCACGGGCGACGACCAGGCGATCGACATCGAGCTGGTGGTTGTTCTCGGCGTTCGCAATGGCGCTTTCCAGCACCTTGCGCACGTCCTGGGCGATGCGGCGCTTGCTGAAGGTCAGCGTCGCCACCGCCTCGGCCGCGCCGCGGTTGCGGATCAGCCCGGCCACCAGATTGAGCTTGCGCGGCGACACGCGGACGTTGCGCAGAACCGCCTGCGCCTCGGTGTCCGCCAGGCCGCGCGGATGATTCGGCTTGCTCATGTCAGCCCCGCTTCGCTTTCTTGTCGGCCGAGTGGCCGGTGAAGGTCCGGGTCGGCGAGAACTCGCCGAACTTGTGCCCCACCATGTTCTCGTTCACCTGCACCGGCAGGAATTTGTGGCCGTTGTAGACGCCGAAGGTGAGGCCCACGAACTGCGGCAGGATCGTCGAGCGGCGCGACCAGATCTTGATGATCTCGTTGCGGCCCGACGCCTTGGCGGCCTCGGCCTTGTTGAGCATGTACCCGTCCACGAACGGGCCTTTCCATACGGAACGCGCCATGGCCTCAGCCCTTGCCCTTGTTGCGGCGACGGATGATCAGGCTGTCCGTCCGCTTGTTCACACGAGTCTTGTAGCCCTTGGTCGGCTTGCCCCACGGCGTCACCGGATGCCGCCCGCCCGAGGTGCGGCCCTCGCCGCCGCCATGCGGATGGTCGACCGGGTTCATCACCACGCCGCGGTTATGCGGCTTGCGCCCCAGCCAGCGCGAGCGCCCGGCCTTGCCGAGGCTCTGGTTGGAATTGTCCGGATTCGACACGGCCCCGATCGTGGCCATGCACTCGCCGCGCACCATGCGCAGCTCGCCGGACATCAGCTTGATCTGCGCATAGCCGGCATCCTTGCCGACCAGCTGCGCATACTGCCCCGCGGCGCGCGCGATCTTGCCGCCGGCGCCGGTCTTCATCTCCACATTGTGGATGATGGTGCCAACCGGAATGGCGGCAAGCGGCATCGCGTTGCCCGGCTTGATGTCGGCCCGCTGGGCCGCCACCACGGCGTCGCCGACGCGCAGACGCTGCGGCGCCAGGATGTAGGACAGCTCGCCGTCCTGGTACTTCACCAGCGCGATGAAGGCCGTCCGGTTCGGATCGTATTCCAGCCGCTCGACCACGCCGGGCACATCGAATTTGCGCCGCTTGAAATCGACGATGCGATAGGACTGCTTGTGTCCGCCGCCGCGGAACCGGCTGGTGATGCGGCCGTGATTGTTGCGCCCGCCCGAGGAGCTCTTGCCCTCGGTCAGCCCCTTCACCGGCTTGCCCTTCCACAGCTCGTCGCGCGCGATCAACACCGTGCCGCGCAGGCTGGCCGTGACCGGATTGAAATTCTTCAGTGCCATGACCGATCTTCCCGCGTCACGCGAGGCCGCTGGAAAGGTCGATGGTCTGACCTTCGGCGAGTCTCACATAGGCTTTCTTGACGTCCGAGCGCTGACCGGGGCGCCCTTTGAAGCGCTTGGTCTTGCCCTTCACCACCAGCGTGCTCACCGAGACGACCTTGACGCCGAACAGACCCTCGACGGCGGCCTTGATCTCCGGCTTGGTCGCGTCGATGGCGACACGGAACGCCGTCTGGTTGCGCTCGGCCAGCATCGTCGCCTTCTCGGTGACGATCGGGCTGCGGATGATGGTGTACATGGACTCGCGCGAAAGCTGCTTCACGCGCTTCTTGGCGGCGACCTCGCTCATGCCAGGCGCTCCTTCAGACCGGCAATCCCGGCGGTGGTGATGGCCAGCACCTCATGCGCCAGGATGTCATAGACGTTGGCGCCCACTGTCGGCAGCACATCCACGCCGACGATGTTGCGGCTGGCGCGCAGGAAGCCGGCATCGACCTGGTGATCGACGATCAGCGCCGAATCCCAGCCCAGTACCTTCAGCTTCGCCTGCAACTCCTTCGTCTTCGCGGCACCGGAGGCGGCGTCGAGCACCACCAGCTTGCCCTCGGCCTGCTTCTGCGACAGCGCCGAAATCAGCCCGAGCCGGCGCACCTTCTTGGGCAGGTCGTAGCCGTGGTCGCGCACCACCGGGCCGTG
>JAGXAV010000077.1 GCA_018971455.1 Rhodospirillales bacterium | reverse complement strand
CGCCAAGCTCGGCGTGTTCCTCTTCGGCGCACCCGGCGCGCTGCCGGACCTGCGCAGCCCGAGCGGGCATACCGCCGCGGCGGCGCTGGTGTTCGGCGGCCTCGCCGCCCTGCTTGGCGCGCGCCGCCAGCGCGGCCTTGCCGCTCTCGGTCTGGCCCTGGCCTTCGCTGTCCTGATCGGCCTCACCCGCCTCGGGCTGCACGTGCACACGGTGGATGACGTGGTGGTCGGCGCGGGGATCGGCGTGCTCGGGGCCATGCTGCTGGCGGCGCTGGCCGGCGTCCGGCCGGAGGCGTTGCGGCCAAGGCTGCCGCTTGGCGCGGCCTTGCTGGTGCTCGTGCTGTTCCACGGGCTGCGCCTGCCGGCCGAGGCCTGGCTGCACCACGTCGCCGACGCGCTGACGCCGCCCGGCGAGCTGATCTGGCCGTAGGAGCCTGTCCAGCCGGATCAGGCTTCCGCGCGCACCCGCTCGGTCCAGTCGGCCAGCACGTCGCGCAGGGTCTGGTCCCACGGAATCATCGGCGCCCAGCCGAGCGCCGCGCGGGCGGCGCGGGCCTGGCCGCAGGCGACCGGGATTTCCGCCGGGCGCAGCAGCGCCGCCCCGGTCCGCACCTCGGCACTCACGCCGCCGAGTGCGAGCAGGCGGTCCAGGATATCGCCGATGCGCCGCGGCGTGCCCGAGGCGATGTTGAAGATGCTGCCCGCGGCAAGGCCGGATGCGTGTTCGAGGCAGGCGACATAGGCGTCGCACACATCGCGCACATCGAGAAAATCGCGCGCCGGGTCGAGCGCCCCGACATCCAGCACCGGCGCCTGGAGCCCGGCGGCAATGCGCGCCACCTGCCGGGCGAAGGCGGGCACCACGAAATCGGCCGATTGGCCGGGGCCGGTATGGTTGAACGGGCGCAGGCGCACCACGCGCAACCCTTCGGAGACCATGGCGCCGAGGGCGAGGTCGGCGGCGGCCTTGGTGGCGGCATAGGTGTTCATCGGCGCCGCCGGCGCGGTTTCGTCGAGCGGCGCGCCGGCACGGAAGGAGCGGCCATAGATCTCGGCACTCGACACGTAGAGCAGCACGCAGTCCGGCGCCGCGGCGAGCAGTGCGGCGGCCAGGCCCAGCGTGCCATGCAGATTGACCTGCCAGGCCAGCCCCGGATTGCCGCGCGCCGCCGGCACCGCCGCCACCGCGGCGAGGTGGATGCAGGCCTCCGGGCGGCTGCGCTCCACCAGGTCGCGCACCGCCTGGGCGTCGGTGATGTCGAGCGCGTGCCGCCCGGCGGTGCATAATGTCAGCTCCGCCTGCGGAAACGCGGCGCGCAGCCGCGGCACCAGGTGTGCGCCCACGAACCCGCCGGCGCCGGTGACCAGGATCCGCCGCACGGCGCTCAGGCCCGGGTGGCGACCGGTGCCGCGGTGCGGCCACGGTGGCGGGCCAGGTCGGCCTCCACCATCTCGGCCACCATCGTCTCGAGCGTCACCGAGGGCTGCCAGCGGAGCTTGGTGCGCGCCTTGGTGGCGTCGCCGAGCAGCACCTCGACCTCGGCCGGACGCAGCAGATCGGCGCTGGTGCGGACGAATTCCTGCCAGTCGAGCCCGACATGGCCGAACGCCATGGCGCAGAAATCGCGGATGCTCGTGGTCCGCCCGGTGGCGATGACGTAGTCCTGCGCCTCGTCCTGCTGGAGCATCAGCCACATGGCGCGGACATAGTCGCGCGCATGGCCCCAGTCGCGCGTCGCGTCGAGATTGCCGAGCTGGAGCTCGCGGGCAAGGCCGAGCTTGATGCGCGCCACGCCGTCAGTGACCTTGCGGGTGACGAACTCGATGCCGCGCAGCGGGCTCTCATGGTTGAAGAGGATGCCCGAGGAGGCATGCATGCCGAAGCTCTCGCGGTAGTTCACCGTCATCCAGTGCGCGTACAGCTTCGCCGCCGCATAGGGGCTGCGCGGGTAGAAGGGCGTGCTCTCGCTCTGCACGGCTTGCTGGATCTTGCCGAACATCTCCGAGGAGGAGGCCTGGTAGAAGCGGGCCTGCGGGCAGACGATGCGAACCGCCTCCAGCATGTTCACCGCGCCCATGCCGGTGACCGCCCCGGTCAGCAGCGGCTGCTGCCAGGAGGCGGCGACGAAGCTCTGCGCCGCGAGATTATAGACCTCGTCGGGCTTGATGCCGCCGACGATGCGGATGGCGCTCGACAAATCCATCAGGTCGCCATCGACCAGCTTCACGCGGTCGAGAATGCCGAGCCAGCGCAGCCGCTCGCCGATCACATCCGCCGAGGCCGAGCGGCGCAGCAGCCCGTGCACCGCATAACCCTGGTCGAGCAGCAATTGCGCCAGATAGGCGCCATCCTGGCCGGTGATGCCGGTGATCAGCGCTGTCCGCATGCTTGCTCTTTCCCAAAATCACGTCGAAGTCCCGCCATTTGGTCGCCGCGGGCGGCGTGGTGTAGACGACTGGCTCTGCCGCGTCCATCACGCACCGATCAAGGCTGCGTCAAAAACAACGAACAGGGGGAGTGAGTTGGGTATAATTTCCTACGCCCAGAATCTCGAGGATGTCATGCTGTGGCGCGCCCTCGGCGACGTCGCGCAGGGCTTCTGGATCGATATCGGAGCGTCCGACCCGGTGCAGCACTCGGTCACCCGCGCCTTCTTTGAGCGCGGCTGGCATGGCGTCAACGTCGAGCCGATGCCGGCCCCGTTCGCGCGGCTGCAGGCCGGCCGGCCCGGCGACATCAACCTCAATCTCGCCATCGGCGCGGCGAACGGGCGGATGGTGTTCTACGATTGCGAGGACTCCTCGCTGGCGACGCTGGAACCGGCGGTCGCCGAACGCAACCGCGCCGACGGGCGACGGGTCGAGGCGCGCGATATCGAGGTCATCACGCTGGCCGAGCTGTGCCGCCTGCAAGCGCCGGCGGACATCCATTTCCTCAAGATCGACGTCGAGGGCGCGGAGGCGCAGGTGCTGGCGGGGGCGGATTTCGCGACCTGGCGGCCATGGATCATCCTGCTGGAAGCGACGATTCCGCTCAGCCAGACCGATTCCTCGCAGGATTGGGAACCCGGCCTGCTGGCGCAAGGCTACCGCTTCGCCTGGTTCGACGGGCTGAACCGCTTCTACATCGCCGCCGAGCGGTGGGATGCGCTGGCGCAGCATTTTCGCGCACCCGCCAATGTCTGGGACGACTACACACTCTTCGATGCGCCGCACGCCGCGGAGTGCGCCCGCCTGCGGGCCGAGATCAGCCTCCTGCGATCGAGCTTCAGCACGGCCCCGCCTTCCGCGCCGGCGCCGCTGGCCAAGCGCGTCGCGCGGCGGCTGCGCGCCTTTGTCACGGCCGAGCTGCGCGGCGAGCTGGCCCAGTTGCGCCTGGAGGTGGCGCGGCTGGCCGGCGAGGTGGCCGCCCTGCGGGCGTCTCAGCTGCGCCCGTAGGTATCCTCCAGCCGAACGATGTCATCCTCGCCGAGATAGCTGCCCGACTGCACCTCGATCAGGGTCAGCGGGATGCGGCCCGGATTCTCCAACCGATGGACGCAGCCGAGCGGCAGATAGAGACTCTCGTTCTCGCGCACCAGCAGCGTCTCGGCGTCGCGCGTCACCAATGCGCTGCCATTGACCACCACCCAGTGCTCGGCGCGGTGAAAATGCTTCTGCAACGACAATTTCTGCCCCGGCGAGACCATGATGCGTTTGACCTGGAAACGCTCGCCCTGGATCAGGCTTTCGTAGAATCCCCATGGGCGATAGACGCGCCGGTGCGCCACCGCCTGCGAACGCCCGGCCGCGCGCAGCCGGTCCACCACGCGCTTGACGTCCTGCGCGCGGTCGCGGTGCATGGCGAGCACGGCATCCTCCGTCACCACCACGACGGCATCATCGAGGCCGACGACCGCCGTCATGATGCCGTCGCTGCGGGCGTAGCAATTGCCCGCCCCCTCGAACATCACCTCGCCGACCGCGACATTGCCCTGCGCGTCCTTGGCGCCGAGTTCCCATAGCGCGGCCCAGCTGCCGACATCCGACCAGCCGAGATCGGCCGGCACGACGGCGGCCCGCGTGGTCCGCTCCGCCACCGCATAGTCGATGCTGATCGACGGGCAGGCGCGGAAGGCATCGGGGTCGAGACGGATGAAGTCGAGGTCCTGCACGCGCGCCGCGACGGCGCGGCGCACCGCGGCGAGCACCTCGGGTGCGTGACGCTCCATCTCGGCCAGCAGCGTGGCGGCGGTGAAGACGAACATGCCGGAGTTCCACAGGTGCCGCCCGTCGGCGACCAGGCCGGCCGCCGTCGCGGCATCGGGCTTCTCGACGAAGCGGGTTAGCGCATGCACGCCCGCCAGGCCGGGCAGCGCCGCCCCCACCTCGATATAGCCGTATCCGGTCTCCGGCGCGGTGGGGCGCATGCCGAAGGTGACGATGTGTCCGGCGCGCGCGGCCGCCACCGCGGCATCGAGTGCCAGGCGCAGCGCCGCATCGTCGCCGATGGCGGCATCGGCCGCCATCATCCACAGCACCGCCTCGGGGTCGGTCTCGGCGATCAGCAGCGCGGCCGCGGTGATCGCCGGCGCGCTGTTGCGCCCGACCGGCTCCAGCACGATGCGGGCCCCGGTGATGCCAAGCTCGCGCATCTGCTCCGCGACGACGAAGCGGTGTTCCTGGTTGCACACCACCAGCGGGTCGGCGAAGGCCTCGCCGAGGGCGCGCGCCGCCGTCTCCTGGATCATCGTGCGTGCCGAGATCAGTGGCCAGAACTGCTTGGGGAAGCTCTCCCGCGAGACCGGCCAGAGCCGGGTGCCCGAGCCGCCGGAGAGAATGACGGGAACGATGGGGGAAGGTGGCATGGCGGGCGTCCGTCGGTGGCGGGGGCGCAGGTATTGCAGCGCACCGCGGCACTGTCCAGCACCGGCTTGTCGCACCATCCCGCGCGCTCCAAGATGGCGACCCCCCATCCGAACGAGCACGCCATGTCCGCCGCACCCGGCCTCGCCAACGACCCGCAGACCGCCATCCGCGACGCAACCGCCCGGATCGAGGCGCACCTGATCGCCATCCGGCGTGACATTCACGCCCATCCCGAACTCGCCTTCGAGGAGGTGCGCACCGCCGCCATCGTCGCGGCCGAACTCTCCCGCCTGGGCATCGACCATCAGACCGGGGTCGCCAGAACCGGCGTCGTCGGCCTCATCCGGGGGGGCCGGCCAGGGCCGGTGCTCGCCATTCGCGCCGACATGGACGCCCTGCCGATCCATGAGCAGACCGGGCTCGGCTTCGCCAGCACCATCCCCGGCAAGATGCACGCCTGCGGGCACGACATCCACACCACGACCCTGCTCGGCGTGGCCGCCGTGCTGCATGATCTCGCCCCGCGGCTTGCCGGCACGGTGAAGCTGATCTTCCAGCCGGCCGAGGAGGCGATCGGCGGCATGAGCGAGATGATTGCCGCGGGCGTGCTGGACGGGCCGAAGATCGACATGGCGCTGGGCTTTCACAACCACCCCAACACGCCCGCCGGCCGGTTCGACTACACGCGCGGCCCGGGCCTCGCCGCCGCCGACACCTTCAGCGTGACCGTGCACGGCGTCTCCGGCCACGCCGCCCATCCCTATGCCGCGGTCGATCCGATCGTCGCCGCCGCCCATCTGATCACCCAGTTGCAGACGGTGGTCTCGCGCGAGGTCAATCCGCTGCAGCCGGCGGTGGTGACGGTTGGCGCCATCCATGGCGGCGAGGCCGCCAACATCATCCCCGACAGCGTCACCTTCCGCGGCACGGTGCGCACCTTGCATGCCGAAGCGCGCGACGTGGCGGAAGCCGCCATCAAGCGCCTCTGTGCCGGCACGCTGGAGGGGCTGCGGGTGCGCTGCGAGGTGGAATACCGGCGCGGCGTGCCGGCCCTGGTCAATGACGACCGGGTCCTCGAGCCCACCATCGAGGCAGTCCGCCACCAACTCGGGGACGTGGTGCAGGAGCGCGGGCCGAGCATGGGGGCGGAGGATTTTGCCCTGATGTCGCAATTGGTGCCCAGCTTCCAGCTCGGCATCGGCTCCGGCGCGCCGGGGCGGCACGACCGGCTGCACAATTCCGCCTACCAGCCCGATGAGGCCTGCATCGCCCTGGGTGTGCAGGCGCTCTCGCGCGCGGCGATCGAGATTCTGTCGTAATGCGGGTCTGCGTCTTCGGTGCCGGGGCGATCGGCGGCCACCTCGCCGCCAGGCTGGCCACCGGCGGCGCGGAGGTCTCGATCGTCGCGCGCGGCGCCCATCTGGCGGCCATCCGGCATAACGGGTTGCGGGTCCATGCGCCCGATACGCGGATGCACGTCCATCCCCGCGCCACCGACGATCCGGCCACGCTCGGCCCGCAGGATGCCGTGCTGGTGACGGCGAAGGCCCCGGCGCTGCCGTCGGTCGCCGCCGCCATCGCGCCCCTGCTCGGGCCGGACACACCGGTCGCCTTCGTCATGAACGGCATTCCGTGGTGGTATTTCGACCGCCACGGCGGCGCCCTGGAAGGCACCCGCCTGCCGGCGCTCGACTCGGGGGAGGCGGTGCGCCGGGCCATCGGTCCGGCCCGCGCGGTCGGCGGCGTGGTCTATTCGGCCTGCACCGTGGTCGCGCCGGGCGTCGTCGAGGTCGGCCATAATCGCAACCGGCTGGTGCTGGGCGAGCCTGACGGCACGCTCTCGGCGCGCATCGAGGCCATCGCGGGCCCCTTGCGGGCCGGCGGACTGCGCGTCGATGTCACCGACCGCGTCCGCGACTGGGTGTGGTCCAAGCTGCTGCTCAATCTCGGCTCCGGGCCGCTCGCGGTGCTGACCGGAATGGCCCCGCAGGACATCCACACGGAGCCGGCCTGCACGGCGGCCGCCCGCGCCATCTACGCCGAGGCCGCCGCGATCGCCGAGGCGCTGGGCTGCACGCCCCATTTCGACGTCGAGACGCAGCTCACCCACGCGCGGGCGATGACGCACAAGCCGAGCATCCTGCAGGATCTGGAACTCGGCCGGCCGATGGAGGTGGAGTCGATCTTCGCCGCCCCCCTGGCGCTCGCGCGCCTGGCCGGCGTCGCGACGCCGGCGCTCGACCTGCTGGTTGCGATGGCAAAACTGCGCGCCAGAGCCGCCGGCCTCTATGCCGGCTGAGGCTGCATCACGGCAGGCATCCGATCGGGACGAATGGTGCCCAGGGGCGGAATCGAACCACCGACACTGCGATTTTCAGTCGCATGCTCTACCAACTGAGCTACCTGGGCACGTCGCGCTAGCGGAGATAGCCCAGCCCGGGGCGGGGATCAACCCGCCTCGTCGTCGCCGTCCTCGGCACCCTCGCCGGGCGGGCCGCCGGGCACGACATAGGTTTCGGTGAACCAGCGGCCGAGATCGATCTCTGCGCAGCGGGCGCCGCAGAACGGGCGAAACCTCGCGTGCGCCGGCTTGCCGCAGATCGGGCAGGGGGAGGGTTTTGCATCAACCGCCATGGATCGTCTCCAGGAGCCAGCCACCGCCCACAGGGGCGGCGCCGGCGCCGAGCGCGGGGTCAGAACGGAGCACGAGCGCGCGGCCGGACAGGTGCGCGAAGGCGCCCAGCGCGACGGGGTCGGCCTGCAGTGCGGCGACGATCGGCGGGGCTGCCCGCAGGGCGAGCGCCACGGCCGGGTTGGCGCGCACCCGGCCGGCCGCCTCCCGCAGGGCCGCGAGCCCCGCGGCGTGCGGGCCGGCGAGCAGCTCGTGCAGCGGCGGGTGGATTCGCGGGCGCAGGATTTCGGCCAGACCCAGCGCGGTGAAACCGAGAAGGCGCGGCTGCAGCGGATCGGCGGCCAGTGCGGCGGCGAAATTCCCCGCCAGCGCGGCCCGCCGCCGGGCCGCCATGCCGGCCAGATCGACCAGGATCGCGCCGCCCAGGTTGCGCAGCCGGATCTGCCGCGCCAGCGCCGGCAGCAGGGCGCGATTGGCCGCGAACTGAGCGGCCGCCTTGCTCCGGCGCTCGGCGGTCGCCGTGC
>JAGXAV010000710.1 GCA_018971455.1 Rhodospirillales bacterium | reverse complement strand
GCGGTATCTGGCTCATCCTCGACGAGACCTATCGCGACTTCCTGGTCGATCCCGCTCCGCCGCACGCGCTGTTCACCGACCCGGACTGGCGGGACGGCGTGGTGCAGCTCTATTCCTTCTCGAAATCCTACTGCATCCCGGGCCATCGCGTCGGCGCCATCGCGGCCGGCGGCCGGTTCCGCGCGGAATTGCTGAAGGTGCTCGACACGCTGCAGATCTGCCCGCCGCGCGCCGCCCAATCGGCGCTGGCCTGGGCGGTGGAGGGGCTGCGCGAATGGCGCGAGGCCAATCGCGCCCTGATGGCCGGCCGGGCCGCGGCCTTCCGCGCCGCCATCGCGCAGGCGCCGGCCTGGCGGCTCGACGCGCTGGGGGCCTATTTCGCTTATCTGCGCCTGCCCGAGGGCGCGCCCGACGCACTGCACACCGCCGAGGAGCTTGCCGCGCTGCACGGCCTGGCCACCTTGCCCGGCGCGTTCTTCGGCCCCGGCCAGGCACGCCATCTGCGGCTGGCCTTCGCCAATGTCGATCTGCCGGCGATCGCCGCGGTGCCGGGGCGGCTGGCGCGGCTGTAGGTTACGCCGCGAAGGCGCGCAGGAAGGTCTGCACCGCGGCGGCGACGGTGGCGTCGATCTCGGCCTCGGCGGGGGCGGGTGCGATGGCCAGCGAGGCGCGCAGGAACAATCCGGCGCGGATCAGCGCCATGAAATGCTCCGCCGCCACCGCCGGGTCCGGCGTGGCGAGGCGGCCGGCGGCGCTCTGCTGGGCCATCCAAGCGGCCAGCCGGTCCCGGAAGGCGAGCGGGCCGGCGCGCAGGAACGCCTCGCCCAGCTCCGGGCAGCGCGCGGCCTCGGCGACGGCGACGCGATAGATGGCCAGCGTGCGCGGTTGCAGCAGGAAGCGCAGGCCGCGCCCGCCGATCTCGCGCAGGGCGGCGCCGATATCGGCGGTGTCGGTGGGGAAGGCGGCGTCGTCGGCCGAGTTGCGCTGGCAGGCATCGGCCACGATGGTGGCGAACAGCGCGTCCTTGGAGGCGAAATGGGCGTAGAGCGTGGCCTTGGAGACATCCGCCGCGCGCGCCACCGCGTCCATGCTGACGGCGGCGTAGCCATGGGCCATGAACAGCCCTGCGCCGGCCTCCAGCATGCGCTGGCGCCGGGGCGAGGACTCGGCTGCGCCGCCCATCGTCATCGAGGCACTCATCGTTCTTAACTGTCTCGCAAGGTTGCGTGTGTCAAGGTAAAACTGAACTGAACAGTCTAGTTTTAGCTTGACGCGGTGCGGCGCGTCCCCTTATGCCAAGCCTGTCGATATCGAGACTGCCGAGCGCGACCCGCTTCGAGATGGGATCAGGACGATGAATGCCATAAGCGAGAAACTGGCCTTCCAGACCGCCGCCACGCAGTCGCGGCCCGGCGCGCCCTCGCGCGGGCCCGGTCCGCATCTGGTCCGCCTGGCGCTGGTGCTGGTGCTGATCCTCGGCGCGGCGCTGGTGATCAATTGGTGGCTGGTCGAGGCGCAGTACATCGAATCGACGGACAATGCCTACGTC
>JAGXAV010000709.1 GCA_018971455.1 Rhodospirillales bacterium | reverse complement strand
CGCGGGCCTGCTCGGAGAGCACCGAGCGCTCGCGCTCCAGCGCCGCCGGATCGACCGAGCCGGCATCCAGCGCCTCCGGCTTGGCGGCGGCGACATGCATGCCGATCTGCCGGCCGAGCGTCTCCAGGGCCGCGATCTCGCTGGCCCCTTCGACGGCGACCAGCACGCCGATCTTGCCGAGGCCCGGCTTGAGGGCGGAGTGGACGTAGCTGGCCACGGCGCCCTGCCCGACGCTCAGCACGCGGGCGCGGCGGATGTTCATGTTCTCGCCGATGGTGGCGATGAGCTGGGTCAGCTCCTCGGCGACGTTGCGGCCGGTGCCCGGATAGGCCGCGGCCTTGATCGCCTCGATATCCTCGCCCACCGCGAGCGCCACCTTCGCCACTTCCTGCACGAAGCCCTGGAAGGCCTCGTTGCGGG
Source organism: Rhodospirillales bacterium (assembly GCA_018971455.1). Classification (GTDB taxonomy): domain Bacteria; phylum Pseudomonadota; class Alphaproteobacteria; order Acetobacterales; family Acetobacteraceae; genus REEB85. The sequence continues at coordinate 1,130 of JAGXAV010000709.1, read as the reverse complement.
CGACGAAATCGGTCTCGGCATTGACCTCGACCATCGCCGCCCGGAGCGGCATGGTGGCCACGCCCACCAGCCCTTCGGCGGCGACGCGGCCGCTCTTCTTGGCAGCCGCCGACAGGCCCTTCTTGCGCAGCCAGTCGATCGCCGCTTCCATGTCGCCGGCATTCTCCACCAGCGCCTTCTTGCAATCCATCATGCCCGCGCCGGTGCGCTCGCGCAGGTCCTTCACCAGGGCTGCCGTGATCTCGGCCATGGTCTCTCTCCTCTTGCTGCGGCGGTTCAGGCGGTGGCCGGCTCGTGGCCGATCTCGGCCGCGGGCAGCGCCTCGGGCGGCAGCGTCTCGGCCGCGCCGATATCGCGCCCGCTGGCGATCATTTCGGCGCTGATGCCGTCCAGCACGGCGCCGGCGATGAGGTCGCAATACAGCGTGATGGCGCGAATGGCGTCGTCATTGCCGGGGATCGGATAGGTGATGCCGGCGGGGTCGGAATTGCTGTCGAGCACCGCGATCACCGGAATGCCGAGCTTGTTGGCCTCCTCGACGGCGAGCTTTTCCTTGTTGGTGTCGATGATGAACAGGATGTCCGGCAGCCCGCCCATCTCCTTGATGCCGCCCAGCGCGCGCTCCAGCTTCTCGCGGTCGCGGGTGATGTCGAGCACCTCTTTCTTGGTCAGGCCCTGGGTGTCGCCGGCCAGCATCTCGTCGATCTGGCGCAGCCGCTTGATGCTGCCGGTGATGGTCTTCCAGTTGGTCAGCATGCCGCCGAGCCAGCGATGGTTGACGTAGTACTGGCCGCTGCGCTGGGCCGCGTCGGCCACATAATCGGCCGCCGCGCGCTTGGTGCCGACGAACAGCACGCGCCCGCCGCCCGCCGCCACGTCGCGCACCGCACGCAGCGCGCGGTCGAGCATCGGCACGGTCTGCTGGAGATCGATGATGTGGACCTGGTTGCGCACGCCGAACAGGTACGGCGCCATGCGCGGGTTCCAGCGGCGCGTATGGTGGCCGAAATGAACGCCGGCCTCGAGCAGTTGACGCAGGGTGAATTCGGGCATCGCCATCGGCGTGCTCCTTTCCTCTATCCGGTTGAACCTCCGCGGGACCTGAGCCTTGCGGCACCGGATCCGGGCCC
>JAGXAV010000708.1 GCA_018971455.1 Rhodospirillales bacterium | reverse complement strand
GCCGTCTCGCGGCTGGTGCGCCACAAGGGCTACCCCGAACTGCTCGCCGCCCTGCGCAGCGTGCCGGCCGAGCTCTGGGTGGTCGGCGAGCGGCTGGCCTCGGACCATGGCGAGAGCATGGAGCCCTATTTCGCCGCCAGCGGCCTCGGCCCGCGCCTGCGCCGCCTGGGCTACCGCGAGGACACGCCGGCCCTGCTGGCGGCGGCCGACATCTTTGCCCTGCCGAGCCATTTCGAGGGGCTGCCGATGTCGGTCATCGAGGCGATGCTGAGCGGGCTGGCGGTGGTGGCGAGCGATGTCAGCGGGCCGCGCGAGCAGGTGGTTAGCGGGCAGACCGGGCTGCTGGTGCCGCCGGGCCAGAGCGCTCCGCTGGCCGCGGCGCTGGCCCGCCTGGCCGGGGATGCGGCGCTGCGCGCCCGGATGGGCGAGGCCGGGCGGCAGCGGGCGCTGGAGCTCTACGACGAAAAAAAGGTCATCGCGCGCACCCTGGACCTGCTGGGGCTGTAGGACTAGAGCAGCGCTATCATGACCGACATCCTCCCCATCCGCCGCGCCCTGATCTCCGTCTCCGACAAGACCGGGCTGCTTCACCTCGCCCATGCGCTGATCGCCCATGGCGCGCAGATCGTCTCCACCGGCGGCTCGGCGCGCACGCTGCGCGAGGCCGGTATCGCCGTCGTCGAGGTGTCCGACTTCACCGGCTTTCCCGAGATCCTTGATGGGCGCGTGAAGACATTGGTGCCGCAGATCCATGGCGGGTTGCTGGCGCGGCGCGACCTGCCCGAGCATCTCGCGCAGATGCAGACCCATGCCATCCAGCCGATCGACCTGCTGGTCTCCAACCTCTATCCGTTCGAGGCGACGCTGGCCGGCGGCGGCACGTTCGAGGAATGCGTCGAGAATATCGACATCGGCGGCCCCGCCCTGACGCGCGCGGCGGCGAAGAACCATGATTTCGTCGCCGTGCTGACCGACCCCGCGCAGTACCCCGACTTCCTCGACGCGCTGGCCGAACAGGGCGGCACCAGCCTCGTGCTGCGCCGGCGCCTCGCCGGTGAGGCCTTCGCGCGAACCGCCGCCTATGACGCGGCGATCGCGGCGTGGTTCGCCGAGCGCCGCGGCGAGGATTTCCCCGCCCGCATGACGCTCTCCGGCACGCTGCGCCAGACGCTGCGCTACGGCGAGAACCCCCACCAGCGCGCGGCGTTCTACATCAACGGAACGCGCCCCGGCGTGGCCACCGCGCGGCAGGTTCAGGGCAAGGAGCTGTCGTACAACAATCTCAACGACACCGACGCCGCCTTCGAGGCGGTGGCCGAGTTCGAGGCGCCCAGCGTGGTCATCGTCAAGCACGCCAATCCGTGCGGCGTCGCCTCGGCCGGCACGCTTGCGGCGGCGTGGGATCTCGCGCTGCGCTGCGATCCGGTCTCCGCCTTCGGCGGGATCGTCGCGGTCAACCGGGTGCTCGATGCCGAGGCGGCGGCGCGCGTCGGCGCCATCATGACCGAGGTCATCGTGGCACCGGATGCCACCGAGGAGGCGCGCGCCGTGCT
>JAGXAV010000707.1 GCA_018971455.1 Rhodospirillales bacterium | reverse complement strand
GCCCAGCACCGTCGTCGGCCGCGTCGTGCCGGCCGCCCCGGCGCGATCCTCGATCAGTCCGTGCGCCGCCTCGAAATCGGCGACATTGCGCTCGGCGATCCGCAGCTTGGCCTGCAACGGCGCCAGCCGCCCGTCGAGCCAGGCATTGGCGCGCGCCACCGCGCGGTCCTTCAGCGCCCGGGTGAAATTGAGATAGACCTGCGCATAGGCATTGGCGATCGCGGCACTCAGCTCAGCGGCGTGCGCGCGGGCCTGGATGCCGATGATGTAGGAGCGCCCGTCATTGACCACGCTCACCCGGCCGCCGGTCAGCATCGCCGTCACCTCGCGCAGCCGGGCGGTGGCATCGGGCGGGGCCGGCGGCGGGGCCGGCGCGCCGACGAGCGCCCGCAGCCGCAGCGCCAGCCCATGCCATGGCGGCGGCGGCGCCGGCGGACCGCCGCCGAACTCCGCCATGGCCGGCAGGTCGAGCCGGCGCGCCACCTGCTCGGCCAGCGCCGGCGAGCGCAGGATATCGACCTGGGTGCGCACCTCGATGGTGTCCGCCTGCGCGCCGGCGGCGATCGCCTGCACGTCGCTCAGCACGTTCTTGCGGGTATCGACCAGCACCAGCGCGCGCGCCTCGTAGCTCGGCCGCAGGCGCAGGATCACCCAGCCCGCCGCCGCCATCGCCAGGGCGGCGACCAGCAGGAACGTCCAGCGCCGGCGCCACAGCACCTCGAGCAGGCGCAGCGGCGAGACGGTCTCGGGCGCGCGGAGATCGGCGGCAAGCTCGATCGGCTCGCGCTCAGGCTGGCTCAGCGACATGCCGCCCGGTCCGGCCGGCTCAGTCAGCACCGGCGCGCAGACACTGGCGGTTGCACCACGGCGCGCGTGGGGCGCGCCGGAGCCTCAATGGGCGCCGCGCCGCGCCACCACCGCCGGCACCGTCCGAAGCATGATCAGCACGTCCCGCCACAGCGTCCAGCTCCTCACATAACGGGCATCGAGCTGGACCTTCTCGGCGTAGGGGGTGTTGTTGCGCCCGCTCACCTGCCACAGCCCGGTCAGTCCCGGCCGCACCGCGCAGTAATAAGCGAAATCCGTCCCGTAGCGAGAGATTTCCGCCGCCACGATCGGCCGCGGGCCGACCAGGCTCATTTCCAGTCGCAGCACGTTCACCAGCTGCGGCAATTCGTCGAGGCTGGTGCGGCGCAGCAGGCGGCCCAGCCGGGTCACCCGCGGGTCGTCGCGCAGCTTGTGGGTCGCCGCCCACTCCGCCGCCGCCCGCGCGTCACGCGCCAGCGTCTCGCTCAGCACGGCGTCGGCATCGGGCACCATGGTGCGGAATTTCAGGCAGTCGAACGTGGTGCCGAAACGCCCCAGCCGACGATGGGCGAACAGCGCCGGCCCGCCATCGAGCCGCACCGCCCAGGCGATCAGCCCCATCAGCGGCGCCAGCAGCACCAGCAGCAGGAAGGCGATGACGACGTCGAAGATCACCTTGGCGGCCTGTTCGAGGGGCATCCGGCCGGCCGGGGCGGCGCGGGCGTGGCCCAGGCGGGCGATGGCGG
>JAGXAV010000706.1 GCA_018971455.1 Rhodospirillales bacterium | reverse complement strand
CTGGATGGTCTGGTGCGGGATGCCGCTGGCGGGCTGACCGGCGAGCTGCTGGGCCCGGCGGTGATGAAGCGGGCATCGCGCGCGGCCGGGGGCGGCGGCCTGCTGCGCCCGCTCGATGCCGAGGGGCTGCACGCCTTCGCCGCCCAGGCGCGCCGCGTGGGCGTGACGACGGCGACCGATCTCGTCAATGCGCTGGAGCCCGACACGGTGGCGATGCTGCGGCGCGTGACCGATGAGCCCGGCTTCCCGCTGCGCCTGGCGCCGGCGCTGAGCGCGCGCGAATACGCCCCGGCGGAGGGCGCGCGCCGGGCCGCCGAGCTGGCCGGGACGAGCAGCGCGAAATTGCGGTTCGGCATCGTCAAGTTGGTCACCGACGGGTCGATCCAGGGCTTCACGGCCCGGCTGCGCTGGCCGGGCTATCACAATGGCGCGCCGAACGGGCTGTGGTACATCGCCCCGGCCGAGCTTGGCGCCATCATCGAGACCTATCATCGCGCCGGGTTGCAGCTGCACATCCACACCAATGGCGACGAGGCCTCCGAGCTCGCCACCGACATGATCGGGCGCGCGCTGGCGCTGCATCCCCGGCTGGATCACCGCCACACGCTGCAACATTGCCAGATGGCCGACGAGGCGATTTTCCGGCGCATGGCGGCCTTCGGCATGGGCGTGAACCTGTTCGCCAATCATCTGTTCTATTGGGGCGATCAGCACGCGGAGCTGACCATGGGGCCGTCGCGGGCGCAGCGGCTGGATGCCTGCGCGAGCGCGCTGCGCGCCGGCGTGCCGCTCGCGATTCATTCCGATGCGCCGGTGACGCCGCTCGCGCCGCTCTTCACTGCGTGGTGCGCGGTCAATCGCCGCAGCGCGACCGGCCGGGAGCTGGGGGCGGAGGAGCGGCTGACGCCGATGCAGGCGCTGCACGCCGTGACGCTGGGGGCGGCCTGGACGCTGAAGATGGACCATCTGGTCGGCAGCATCGATGTCGGCAAGTTCGCCGATTTCGCGGTGCTCGATGACGACCCGTTGCAGGTTGCCCCGGCGGCGATCAAGGACATCGCGGTCCGCGCCACCGTGGTCGGCGGCGAGGTGTTCGACGGCACGCCATGAGCCTGCTGCCGCTCACGGTCATCGGCGGCTTTCTCGGTGCCGGCAAGACCACGCTGGTGAACCATCTGCTGGCCCGCGCGACGCGGCGCATCGGCGTGCTGGTCAATGATTTCGGCGCGGTGAACATCGACGCCGCGCTGATCGCCGCGCGCGACGGGGACATGATCAGCCTGGCCAATGGCTGCGTGTGCTGCTCGCTGGGCGAGGATTTCGGCGCCTCGCTGAACCGCCTGGCCGCGCGCGTGCCGGCGCCCGAGCAAATCATCGTCGAGGCGAGCGGCGTGTCGGACCCGTGGGCGATCGCGCAGCTGGCGTTGATCGAGCCCGGCTTCACGCTGGAGCCTCTGGTGGTCGTGGTCGATGCCGAGGCGGTGGCCGGCCAGCTGGCCGATCGCTGGGTCGCCGATACGGTGGCGCGGCAATTGGCGGCGGCCGAGGTGGTGGTG
>JAGXAV010000705.1 GCA_018971455.1 Rhodospirillales bacterium | reverse complement strand
AGGAAGCGGCGCGGCGCCGGGCGTGGAGCGGGGGGGGGGCAGGGCCATCGTCTCGAATCCTCAGCTTTCCATCAGCCCCGGCATTTCGTCGCGCAGCCAGGTTTCATAGCCTGCGGCCCCGCCGGCGAAAGGGTCCTCGAATCGCGCCCACAGATCCGCACGGGCACGCCACACCAGCCGTGCCGCACGCGGAATGGCGGCACCCGATTCGAAGAACCCATAATACCACGCGCCGAGTCCTGCGACCGTCTCGTCGCGCACCGCCCGCCGATACCAGTTGAGCAGATCATAGACGGCGAGGTCGTCCTGGGCGTACCGCTCGGTCATCGCCGCGCCGACGCCGTCGATCTTGGTGAAATGATAGAACAGCAATGCGGCGCCGTTGACGCGCAGCCGGCCGGCGGCGTCGTACTCCAGCCGCCGGCGGCTGAGATTCCAGCTCGCCACGTTGCATCCCGGGTCGCGCTCGATATGCACGCCGCCGAACAGCCCGGGCACCAGGTCGCAATATTTCTGGTCGGTGAACAGGCCGGCCTCGACATCGTCATAACAGGCGCGCGCGGTCATCGCCGACCACCAGCGCGCGAAGTCGCGGCCCGCCTGGTCGTTGCGCACGCCGAGAAATCCGAGATTGAACACGCCGTACTGCAACGACGTCAGCTCGTTGTCGCGCAGCGCCATCTCGCTCTCGTTCGGCGCCAGCTGGTGCGGCGTCAGCACGATCGAGGCGCCGTCGAGCCGCTGCTCGATGGCCGAAAGCGGGTGGAACACCGCGATGTCGGGATCGAGATAGATCACCTTCTCGGCCCCCGCGGCGAGCAGCCGCTCCAGCATCGGCGCCTTCACCGCGGTGCAGGCCTCGACCAGATCGTGCCGGAACATCCAGCCGCTGAAGCCGGCAATCCCCAGCCCGTCCGCGCGCACCACGGCGTCGAACGGCTCCAGCGCGTCGGCCGCGAGGTCGCCCGGCGGCACATCCACCAGCAGCGCCCACATCGCCCAGTCGGGATGCGCGCGCTTGACGCTGCGCGCCAGCACCCGCGCCCGCGCGAGGTAGGACAGGGTGAAGCTGGTGAAGCAGATGGTTCCACCCATCGGCGCTAGCCCGGTTCCAGCAGCGGGCAGAGCGGATAGACGCAAGCCGGACCGAGTTCGATTTCGAGCATTTCGGCCCCGCCGGTGACGATCGTGGCGTCGCCGCTGGTCCACTCCCATGCGTCATCCGCGCCATGCCAGCCACCCAGGCGGCGCGCATCGCCGGGCGGCACCACTTCGCCATCGAGGGTGAGCCGGGCCACCGCCACGCCGCGGCGGCGCGGATCCGCCGTGCCGGCGGGAAACAGCGGCGGCACGGTGTGGCGCGACAGCAGGCGGATTTCCCCCACCTCGTGCGGCAGGGTGAAGCGCCAGGCGGTGCGGAGCCGGCGCGCATGGATCACCTGTCCGCCGGCCAGCACCCGCAGCGCGGGGTCGGTCGTGGTCGGGCAGGTCGCCTCCGGCCGCAGCGGATCGAGGGTCGCGGTGGTGCCGCAGAGTTCCAGCGCCGGCGGCGGCCG
>JAGXAV010000076.1 GCA_018971455.1 Rhodospirillales bacterium | reverse complement strand
GACCTGAATGGCGCGGACGGCATCATCGGCAATGCAGGTGCGGGCGTCGGGGTCAATGCTGGCTGGACGAACATGAAGGCCAATCGGGGAACGGATGTTCTGTTCGACTTCGACGGCGATCTCGGCTTTAGCGGCGGGTTCGGAGCAAGCGTGAGCGGGCTCGTGGGAACCTACCGTGTCAGCACGACTGTCGGGAATGTCCCTGACGACGGGACTGTCGCCTGACGACAGGCGGACCTGCTGCCGGCAGCGCTGCCAACCCGCCGCAAGAACAAATTCCTAATTATCGCCTTGAGGACGTATGGCGAGAGAGATACGATGAGCGAGCTTAACAGGCCGGCATCCACTGAGAGTCTGTCTCGAATCGGTTGATTAACGTGCCATGCGTCGTAGCAGCAGGATTGCGGAAGCGGCGTAGAGGAAGGCCTGTGCGGATGCGATCGTAGCCTCGACGTCTCGTGGTTGTAGAACTCGGCGCCGACCTTGATGTAGAGCGGGTTTTCGTCCGTGCGCAGACGGCCCTTGCGGTCAGCGTTGCGCACGAGGGCGTCGCGGATGTTCTTCCCGGTGACCACGGGCATATGCACGGCGCGAGCCTCGCCGCCGCGCTCACAACTAGGGCGAAGATCGAGCACTGCCGCTTAAGGTCCCGAGCGCCGATAACGGGTGGTTGATCGATCCCGACGCGATCCGTGCCATCGTCAAGGGTTCCAAGGGCCTTACGGCCCTTGGCGGGTGCAGGGCAGCGCCCTGCCGGGTTTAGGGCAGAGCCCTCGCCTTCCTTCTTCAAGCGCGGCAAAGTGCGGGCATGCACAGGCTCCGTCCCCTTGCGCTCACCATGGGCGACCCCGCCGGGATTGGCGGGGAGCTTGCCGTCAAGGCCTGGCAGGCCCGTCGCGGCGGGCGGGCGTTCGTCGCGCTCGATGATCCCGACCGGCTCGCCGGGATTGCGCGCGCGTTGCGGCTCGATGTGCCGATCCGGGTGGTGAACGCGGCGGAGGCGGCGGGGGCGGTGTTTCGCGATGCCTTGCCGGTGCTGCCGGTCAGGCTCGGCGCGCCGGCGGTGGCGGGGCGGGCCGATCCGGCCAATGCGGCCGCCATCATCGCCTCCATCGAGCAGGCGACGAGGCTGACGCTGGCCGGCGAGACGGCGGCGGTGGTGACCAATCCGATCCACAAATCCACGCTCTATGGCTCGGGCTTCGCCCATCCCGGCCATACCGAGTTCCTCGCGGCACTGACCGGGGCCCCGCTGCCGGTGATGATGCTGGCCAGCCCCGGATTGCGCGTCGTGCCGGTCACGGTGCATGCGGCGCTGCGGGCGGCGCTGGAGCAGCTCACCACCGCGCGCATCCTCGATGTCGCGCGCGTCACCGCCGCCTCGTTGCGCGACCAGTGGGGCATCGCGGCCCCGCGCCTGGCCTTCGCGGGCCCCAACCCGCATGCCGGCGAGAGCGGCACGATGGGCACCGAGGAGATCACCATCATCGCGCCGGCCATCGCGCAGCTGCGCGCCGAGGGCATCGACGCCAGCGGCCCGTTCGCCGCCGACAGCATGTTCACGCCGGAGGCCCGCGCGCGCTACGACGTGGCCTTCGGCATGTACCACGACCAGGCGCTGATCCCGATCAAGACGCTCGACATGCGGCACGGCGTCAACGTCACGCTCGGCCTGCCGATCATCCGCACCTCGCCCGATCATGGCACGGCGTTCGACATTGCCGGGCGCGGCATCGCCGATGCGGCCAGCCTGCTCGCGGCCATCGACCTCGCCGCCGATCTCGCATCCCGCAAGGAGAGCGCCGCATGAGCGTGCCGCCCGCATCCCCTCCCCGCCTGGGCGTCAACATCGACCACGTCGCCACCATCCGCAACGCGCGCGGCGGCGCCCATCCGGACCCGCTCGCCGCCGCGGAACTCGCCATCGCCTCGGGCGCCGACGGCATCACCATTCATCTGCGCGAGGATCGCCGCCACATTCGTGACGCCGATGTGCGGCGCATCCGCGCGGCCATCGCCCGTCCGCTCAACCTGGAAATGGCGGCCACGGCGGAGATGGAGCGCATCGCGCTGGAGACGCTGCCGCACGCCTGCTGCATCGTGCCGGAGAAGCGCACGGAGGTGACCACGGAGGGCGGCCTCGACGTCGCCGGCCAGCAGGCGGCGCTGCGCCCGATCGTGGCCTCGCTCGCCGCCGCCGGCATCCGCGTCTCGCTGTTCATCGACCCCGACCCGCGCCAGCTGCGCGCCAGCGCCGATATCGGCGCCGCGGTGGTGGAGCTGCACACCGGCGCCTATGCGGAGGGCAAGGAGGGCGAGTTCGCGCGGCTGCGCGAGGCCGCCCGCATGACCACCGCCCTCGGGCTGGAATGCCACGCCGGCCACGGGCTGACCTACGACAATGTCGGCCCGGTCGCCGCCCTGGCCGAGGTGATGGAGCTGAATATCGGCCATTTCCTCATCGGCCAGGCGATCTTCGACGGGCTGCCGGCGGTGATCGCGCGCATGAGGGCGTTGATCGCCGCGGCTCGTCAGGGCACCTCGCCGTCGTAGCGGGCGCGGCGTCCCGGTCGCGCCAGGAGTGCGCGAGACGCGTGTCGCATCACCGGGTTTTACGCTTCGCAGATGCAGCATGGGCTGCGATAAGGGCGGATGCGCGTTCCCTCCTGGCTGCCGCTGCTGCTCGGGCTGCTCTCGGCCATCGGGCCGATCTCGACGGACATGTACCTGCCCGCCTTCCCGCAGATCGAGAGCTCGCTCGGCGGGGCGCCGGGGGCGGCGCAGATCACCCTCGCCACCTGGTTCCTCGGGCTCGCCATCGGCCAGATCACCCAGGGTCCGCTCTCGGACCGGTTCGGCCGGCGCCGCCCGCTGATCGCCGGCATGACGATCTACACCCTGGCCTCGATCGGTTGCGCGCTGGCGCCGGGGCTCGTTTCGCTCTCCGTCTTTCGCCTGATCGCGGCCCTTGGCGGGTCGGCCAGCATGGTGATCACGCGGGCCATCGTGCGCGATCTCGCCGACGGGCAGGCCGCCGCCCGGCTGATGAGCCAGCTGATGCTGGTGATGGGGGCGGCGCCGATCCTGGCCCCCACGCTGGGCGGCATCGTGCTGGCCTTTGCCGGCTGGCAGGCGATCTTCTGGATCACCTCCCTCTACGGCCTCACCAGCCTGCTGCTCGTCCTGTTCTTCCTGCCGGAGACGCTGCCGGCCGCCCTCCGCCTGCGCCAGGGCATTGGCGGGCTGGTGACGAGCTACGGGCGCATCTTCCGCGAGCGCGGCTTCCTCAGCCATGCCCTGCTCGGCGGTTTTGCCATGTTCGCCATGTTTGCCTATCTCGGCGGCTCGCCCTCGGTGTTCGAGGACATCTTCCACCTCTCGCCGGCGATCTACGGCGCGCTGTTCGGCGGCTGCGCGGCCGGCTTCATCATCGCCTCGCAGGTCAATCCGCGCATCCTGCCGCGCTTCGGCGCGCACCGCGTGCTGCGGGTGGCCGTGCGGACCGTGCTGCTGGCGACCGCCGCGCTGAGCATCGTCGCGATCGCCCGCACGACGCATTGGTGGATGGTCTCCGGGCCGATCCTCGTCACCATGACCTGCATGGGCTTCACCATGCCCAATGCCGTGGTGGGTGCCCTGTCGCGCCATGCGGCGCATGCCGGCAGCGCGTCGGCCCTGATGGGCACGCTGCAATTCGCGCTGGCGGCGATCAGCGGCGCCACGGTCGGCCTGCTGGCCGACGGCACCGCGCGGCCGATGGCGCTGCTCATGCTCCTGGGAGCGGTCGGGGCTGTGATCTGCGATCTGTATCGGCCGCGTCCGGCGTGATATCGGGGGAATACCCCACGGCACAGGACGCGCGTCGCATGAGCCTCATCGTCGGAATCCCCGCCTGCTCGAAGCAGATCAACGAGCTGTCGCAGCACGCCACGCCGGCGCGCTACGGGGCCGCGCTGATGGCGGCCTCGGGCGCCCTGCCCGTGCTGCTGCCGCCGGTCGGCGAGGGCATGCTGGAGGTGCTGGACCGGCTCGACGGCCTGCTGCTCGATGGCAGCCCGAGCAATATCGAGCCCGCCCGCTACGGGGTGGCCACCGACGAGACGCCGGGCCAGCACGACCCCGAGCGCGACGACACCACCCTCGCCCTGGCCCGCGCGGCGCTGGCCCGCGGCATGCCGGTGCTGGCCATCTGCCGCGGCATCCAGGAGCTCAACGTCGCCCTCGGCGGCACGCTGCACCAGCGCGTGCACGAGCTGCCGGGCCGGCTCGACCACCGCTCCGGCGGCGGCACGCCGGACCACATGTTCCGCCTCAAGCACATGGTCACCCTGTCGGGCCGGCTCGCCCGCCTCGTGGGCGCGACCGAGATCATGGTGAACTCACTGCACGGCCAGGCGATCGACCGGCCGGCCGAAGGGCTGGTGGTGGAGGCGGTGGCGCCGGATGGCACCATCGAGGCGGTGCGCGTGGCCAATGCGCCCGGCTGGGCGTTCGGAGTGCAGTTCCACCCCGAATGGCACGTGCAGACGGATGCGCCGAGCCGCGCCATCTTCGAGGCTTACGGCGCCGCCTGCGCGGCCTATTCCGCCGGGCTGCGCCGCGCCGCCTGATCAGGAGCCGTCGCGGCGTGCCGCGATCAGGAATTCGCGGTTGCCCTCCGGCCCGGTGATCGGGCTTTCGGCGATGCCGAGCACGCGCCAGCCCGGCAGCGCCCCCCACCAGGCGGCAATGCGCGCGCAGACCGCCTGATGCACCGCCGGGTCGCGCACCACCCCCTTGCGGCCGACCTCGCCGGGGCCGGCCTCGAATTGCGGCTTGATCAGCGCCACCGCCCAGGCGCCCGGCGCGCACAGCCCCAACGGCGCCGGCAACAGGGTGGCCAGCCCGATGAAGCTGACGTCGCAGACCAGGGCGCCGGCCGGCTCGCCGATCGCCGCGGCCGCGAGGTGGCGGGCATTGGTCTTCTCGTGCACCACCACCCGCGGGTCGGTGCGCAGCTTCCAGGCAAGCTGGCCGTGCCCGACATCCACCGCATGCACGCGGCGCGCGCCGTGGGCGAGCAGCACATCGGTGAAGCCGCCGGTCGACGCGCCGATGTCCAGGCAGATCAGCCCCGCCGGGCTCAAGGCGAAGTGATCGAGGCCATGGGCGAGCTTGAGGCCGCCGCGCGACACCCAGGGATGGTCCTGGCCGCGCAGCTCGAGCGGGGTGTCCGCCGGCAGGGCTTGGCCGGCCTTTTCGATGCGCGTCTCGCCGGAGAACACCTTTCCGGCAAGAATCAGCGCCTGGGCGCGGGTGCGGCTCTCGGCAAGGCCGCGATCGACGAGCATCTGGTCAGCGCGCTGGCGGGACGGGGCCGGGCGAGATGGGGCTGGGCGGGGCATGGCGAATATGTCTCGGTTCGGCGCGAAACGCGCCCCGCCATCCGGGCGGGATTGCAGCAGGGTTGCAATCTGGCTTATCCAGCGCAGCCTCCCGGGTATAGTCCCTTCCCGGCGCACGGAGAAATGGCATGATTCGGGTGGTTCTGGCCCAGCCCCGCGGCTTCTGCGCGGGGGTCGAGCGGGCGATCGAGATCGTCGAGCGGGCGCTCAAGAAATTCGGGCCGCCGATCTATGTGCGCCACGAGATCGTCCATAACCGCCATGTGGTGGAGGATCTGCGCACCCGCGGGGCCGTGTTCGTGGACGAGCTGGACCAGATCCCGCCCGGCGCGATGACCGTGTTCAGCGCCCATGGCGTGGCCAAGCGCGTCGAGGAAGTGGCGCGCGAGCGCGGCCTGCCGGTGATTGACGCCACCTGCCCGCTGGTCGCCAAGGTGCATGCCGAGGGGCGGCGCTACGCCGCCCAGGGGCGCGAGATCGTGCTGATCGGCCATGCCGGCCATGCCGAGGTGGAGGGCACCATCGGCCAGGTGCCCGGCATCGTGCATCTGGTGCAGACGGTGGAGGACGTGGCCGGGCTGAACCCCGGCACGCCCGACCAGCTTTCCTACATCACCCAGACCACGCTCTCGGTGGACGATACGCGCCACATCATCGCCGCGCTCAAGGCCCGGTTTCCCGCCATCGTCGGCCCGGACGTGCGCGATATCTGCTACGCCACGCAGAATCGCCAGCAGGCGGTGCGCGACCTCGCCGCGGTGGTCGATGTCATTCTGGTCGTCGGCAGCCGCAACAGCTCCAACTCCAACCGGCTGCGCGAAATCGGCGCGGAGCTCGGCCGGCCCGCCTATCTGATCGACGACGCCGACGCCATGCTGGCCGAGTGGTTCGACGGCGTGACGACGGTCGGCCTCACCGCCGGCGCCTCGGCGCCGGAGACGCTGGTGCAGGGCGTGATCGACGGGCTGCGCCGCTTCGCGCCCGTGGAGGTGACGACGCTCGCCGGCGTCGCCGAGGATGTGCGTTTCCGTTTTCCGGCCGAACTGGCCGACGCGTGATCGGATAGGAAGAACCAATGGCCGTTCCGTTGCATCAGGCGCTGCGCGTCGGCGCCTATGTCGTCAAGCAGCACCTCATCGGCCGCAAGCGCTATCCGCTGGTGCTGATGCTCGAGCCGTTGTTCCGCTGCAACCTCGCCTGCGCCGGGTGCGGCAAGATCGACTATCCGGCCGAAATCCTGAACCAGCGCCTGTCGGTGGCCGAGTGCCTGGAGGCCGTCGATGAATGCGGCGCGCCGGTGGTGGTGATCGCCGGCGGCGAGCCGCTGCTGCACAAGGAGATCGACCAGGTCGTCGAGGGCATCATCGCGCGCAAGAAATTCGTCATCGTCTGCACCAACGCGCTGCTGCTGGAGAAGAAGCTCCCGCAGTTCAAGCCGAACAAGTTCTTCAGCTGGTCGGTGCATCTGGACGGCGACCGCGAGGACCACGACAAATCGGTCTGCCAGGACGGCGTCTACGACCGCGCGGTGGCGGCGATCGCCCGGGCCAAGCAGGCCGGCTTCCGCACCATCATCAACGCCACCCTGTTCGACGGCGCGGACCCCGCGCGCTACGCGGCGTTCTTCGACACCGTCATGGACATGGGCGTGGACGGCATCTCGGTCTCGCCCGGCTACGCCTATGAGCGCGCGCCGGACCAGCAGCACTTCCTCAACCGCACGCGCACCAAGGAATTGTTCCGCAACATCTTCCGGCGCCAGACGCGGCGCCCCGGCAAGCGGAAATGGGAGTTCAACCAGTCCTCCCTGTTCCTCGATTTCCTCGCCGGCAACCAGAGCTTCCACTGCACGCCCTGGGGAAACCCGACGCGCACCTATTTCGGCTGGCAGCGCCCCTGCTACCTGCTCGGCGAAGGCTACACCAAGACCTTCAAGGAGCTGATGGAGACGACCGACTGGGATGCCTACGGCACCGGCAATTACGAAAAATGCGCCGACTGCATGGTTCACAGCGGCTACGAGGCGACGGCGGTGGCCGAGGCGGTGCGCAAGCCGTGGAAGGCGCTGAAGGTCGAGCTCGGCGGCATCCGCACCGAGGGCGCGATGGCGCCCGATATCTCGCTGGACGGCCAGCGCCCGGCGCAGTTCGTCTTCAGCCGCCATGTCGAGCAGGCGATGGAGAAGCTGAAGCACGACAAGCCGAAATCCGACATGGCCGACGCCGCGGACTGATCCCCGCTCAGCCGCCGCCGAGGCGGCGGGCGAAGCTGGCGGCGGCCGCCCCCAGCGCGTGGCGGGCGCGCGCCGCGTCGAACGCGAGGGCGATCAGCCCCGCGACCTCCCATGGACGGGCGGCCAGGGCCGCGAGAATGCGCCATGCCGCGATCGCGCCGCGCGCATCGATGGCGACGATGGCGGCGCGCGGCAGGCCGCGCCCGGCCGGGTCGCACACCGCGCGCAGCACGGCGAAGGGCAGGTGGTGGCCGGTGGCGACGCGGGCCACGGCGCCGCTCTCCAGATCGACGGCGCAGGCGCCGGTTTCGATGGAAAGACGGTGCTTGGCCGCGACATCGGCGACGATGTCCCGGCCGGCCAGCATGGTCGCCGCCGTGGTGCCGCCCAGCGCCCGGCAGAGATCGGCATCGGTCGCATAGCGCGCGCCA
>JAGXAV010000704.1 GCA_018971455.1 Rhodospirillales bacterium | reverse complement strand
GATTTCATCGGCCTTGCTGCCGGGCAGGCCGTCTTTGGCGGCGCCATCGCGGAACTTCTGGCGCTCCTCGGCCATCTTCCTGGCGTCTTTCTTGCCCATCGCGCGGCGCAGCAGGTCGGCGCCGCCGAGCGAGTAGCCGCCGACGATCTGCGCCATCTGCATCACCTGCTCCTGGTAGACCATGATGCCGTAGGTCTCCTGCAGGATCGGCTCGACGCGCGGGTCGGGGTAGGCCACTTCCTCGCGGCCGTGCTTGCGCGCGATGAAGCTGGGGATCAGGTCCATCGGGCCAGGCCGGTACAGCGCCACCAGCGCGATGATGTCCTCGAAGCGGTCGGGTCTGGCATCCTTCAGCATGCGCTGCATGCCGGAGGATTCGAGCTGGAACACGGCGACGGTGCGTGCCTTTTTCAGCAGCTCGTAGGGCTTGGGGTCGTCCAGCGGCAGTTGCGAAATGTCCAGCGGCGCCTCGTGGGTCTGCACACGCCTTTGATTGATCGCCTTCACCGCCCAGTCGATGATGGTCAGCGTGCGCAGGCCGAGGAAGTCGAACTTCACCAGGCCGACCGCCTCCACGTCGTCCTTGTCGTACTGGGTCACCACGCCGCCGCCGCCGGGCTCGCTGTACAGCGGCGCGAAATCGGTGAGCGCGGTGGGCGCGATCACCACGCCGCCGGCGTGCTTGCCCGCATTGCGGGTAAGGTTTTCCAGCTTCAGCGCGAGGTCGATCAGCGCCCGCGCGTCCTCGTCCTGCGCGTAGGCTTCGCAGAACTCCCTGACCACACGATCGGTTTCCTTCCTCGATTTCTCCGAACGGCCGAGCGCGTCGGACAGTGTGAGGTCGAGCGGTCGCGGTGGAATGAGTTTTGCCAGCTTGTCGACCTGGCCGTAGCCCATGCCGAGCACGCGGCCGGAGTCGCGCAGCACCGCCTTGGCCGCCATCGAGCCGTAGGTGATGATCTGGCTGACGCGGTCGCGGCCGTACTTGCGCGACACGTAGTCGATCACCTCGTCGCGGCGATCCATGCAGAAGTCGATGTCGAAGTCCGGCATCGAGATGCGTTCGGGGTTGAGGAAGCGCTCGAACAGCAGGTCGAACTGCAGCGGGTCGAGATCGGTGATCTTCAGCGCCCACGCCACCAGCGAGCCGGCGCCGGAACCGCGTCCAGGCCCGACCGGGATGCCTTGCTGCTTGGCCCAGTTGATGAAGTCGGCCACGATCAGGAAGTAGCCGGGGAAGCCCATCTCGATGATCACATCGAGCTCGCGTTCCAGCCGTGCCTGGTAGGCGTCCAGCGTATGGCCGTTGGCCAGCGGCGCGCTGGCGAGGCGTTGCCGCAGGCCCTCGCGCGACAGCTCGCGGATGTGGCTGGCGAGATCATGCCCGGCCGGCACCGGAAAGTCGGGCAGGAAATATTTGCCGAAGGTCAGTTCCAGGTTGCAGCGCCGGGCCAGCTCGACGGTGTTTTCCAGCGCCTCCGGCAGGTCGGCGAACAGCGCGGCCATTTCCTCGGGCGACTTCAGGTACTGCTGCTCGCCGTAGTCGCGCGGGCGCTTCG
>JAGXAV010000703.1 GCA_018971455.1 Rhodospirillales bacterium | reverse complement strand
CGGGCCGGCGGCGGGCAGCGGCATGGGCGTTTCCCTTTGCGGCGACGCGCCGCAGCGCAAGCATAGGCGCCCGGCGCGCCGGGCGTCGATGCCGCGCGGCAATGGCGTTGGCGGCGGCCGGCCCGGCGTCTATGGTCGGCCCATGGAGCCATCCCCCGACCCTCCCGCGCAGGAGGCCGCCCCCCTGCTGCGCCTTGCCGGCATCGTGCGCCAATTCCCCGGGTGCCTGGCCAACGACCATGTCGATCTCAGCGTGGCGCCCGGACAGATCCACGCCCTGCTCGGCGAGAACGGGGCGGGCAAGAGCACGCTGGTGAAGATCATCTACGGCGTCATGCGCCCCGATGCCGGCACCATTTTCTGGGATGGCCGGCCGATCGACATCACCAGCCCAGCGCACGCGCGCAGGCTGGGGATTGGCATGGTGTTCCAGCATTTCTCGCTGTTCGAGGCACTGAGCGTCGCCGAGAACATCGCCCTCGGGCTCGATGACCCGAAGGACCGCGCCGGGCTGGCCGGGCGCATCGCCGCCATCTCCGCCGAATACGGCCTGGCACTGGACCCCAGGCGCATCGTGCACGACCTTTCGGTGGGCGAGCGCCAGCGCGTCGAGATCGTGCGCTGCCTGCTGCAACGCCCCCGCCTGCTGATCATGGACGAGCCCACCTCGGTGCTGACGCCGCAGGAAGCGACGCGGCTTTTCGCCACCCTGCGCCGCCTCGCCGCCGGCGGGTGCGCCATCCTCTATATCAGCCACAAGCTCGAGGAGATCCGCACGCTGTGCGAGCGCGCCACCATCCTGCGCGCGGGCCGGGTGGTGGCCACCTGCAACCCGGCGGAGAAATCCGCCCGCGAACTCGCCGAGTTGATGATCAGTGCCGAGCTGAAGCCGCCGGCTCTCGCCCACCGCATCGATGCCGCCCGGCCGCCGCGCCTCGTCGTCTCGCACCTCTCGCAGCCTGCGACACACCCGTTCGGCCAGGACCTCAAGGACATCTCCTTCACCGTCGCGCGCGGCGAAATCCTCGGCATCGCGGGCATCGCCGGCAATGGGCAGAGCGAACTGATGGAGGCGTTGCTCGGCGAGGTGCCGGCGCCGCGGGCCGACGCGGTCCTGCTCGATGACGTGCCGGCCGGCCGCCTCGGCCCGCGCGCGCGCCGCCGGCTCGGCCTCTGCGCGCTGCCGGAGGAACGCAACGGCCATGGCGCGGTCGCCGACATGACATTGTCGGAGAATGCCTTCCTCTCGGCGCATGTGCGCGGCGCGCTGCAACGCCTCGGCATGGTCAGCCGCCGCCGCAGCCGCGCCTTTGCGCGCAGCGTGATCGGCGGGTTCGACGTGCGCGCCACCGGCCCGCTCGCCGAGGCGCGGGCATTGTCCGGCGGCAACCTGCAGAAATTCCTGGTCGGGCGCGAAATCCTCCAGCAGCCCGGCATCATCGTCATCGGCCAGCCGACCTGGGGTGTGGATGCCGGCGCGGCCGCGGCGATTCACGAAGCGATCGGCCGGCTGGCGGCGAGCGGGTCCGCGGTGCTGATCCTGTCGCAGAATCTCGATGAG
>JAGXAV010000702.1 GCA_018971455.1 Rhodospirillales bacterium | reverse complement strand
CTCCGATCTCGGGCCGCGCATGGCCGCCGAGGCGCTGACGCTGGCGCGTGGCGGGCGGATGGCGGCGCATTTCCTCTCCAATGTCGATGGCCATGCGCTGGCCGCGCTGAAGGGAGCGATCGATCCGGCGCGCACGTTGGTGCTGGTGGCGTCGAAGACGTTCACCACGCTGGAGACGATGACCAATGCGCGCGCCGTGCGGGCGTGGTTCGCCGAGGCGCTGGGCGAGGGCGTCTCGGGCGGAGCGGGAGTGGGCGCGCATTTCGTGGCGCTGTCCACCAACCGCGCCGCGGTCGAGGCGTTCGGCATTCCGGCGGAGCGGATGTTCGGCTTCCGCGACTGGGTGGGCGGGCGCTATTCGCTGTGGTCGCCGGTCGGCCTGTCGATCGCGCTGGCCGCCGGCTGGCGGGCGTTCGCGGCCATGCTCGAGGGCGCGCGGGCGATGGATGTCCATTTCCAGAGCGCCGATTTCGCCGACAACCTGCCGGTGCTGCTGGCGCTGGTCGGCATCTGGCAGGTCAACGCCATGGGCTATGGCGCGCATTGCGTGCTGACCTATGACGAGCGGCTGCGGCGCCTGCCGGCCTATCTCCAGCAGCTCGAAATGGAGAGCAACGGCAAGTCCGTCGGGCTCGACGGCGCGGCCGCGCCGCGCGCCACCTGCCCGGTGATCTTCGGCGAGCCGGGCACCGACGCGCAGCACAGCTTCATGCAGCTCGTCCACCAGGGCACGCGGCCGGTGCCGGTGGATTTCATCCTTGCCGCCGAGGCCGCGCATGATCGCACCGAGGCGCATCGCATCCTCGCCGCCAACGCCTTCGCCCAGTCCGCCGCCCTGCTGCGCGGCAAGACGCTGGAGGAGGTGACGGCGGAGATGCGCGCCGCCGGGGCCAGCGCGCGGAGCGTGGCCGCCGTGGCGCCGCACCGCGTCTTCGCCGGCAACCGGCCGAGCACGACGATCCTGTTCCGCAAGCTCGACGGCCATGCGCTGGGGCGGCTGATCGCGCTCTACGAGCACAAGGTCGCCGTGCAGGGCTGGCTGTGGGGCATCGACAGTTTCGACCAATGGGGCGTGGAGCTGGGCAAGGTGCTGGCCGGCGGCATCCTGCCGGCGCTGGCGCCGGGGGCGGCGACCGGTGGCCATGACGGCTCGACGGCCGCGCTGGTCGCCCGCTTCCGGGGGCTGCGGGGCGAGGCGTGACGCGCCGCCCCATTCGCCTGCTCTCGGAGGCGACCATCAACCGCATCGCCGCCGGCGAGGTGGTCGAGCGCCCGGCGGCGGCGGCGCGCGAGCTGGTGGAGAACGCGCTCGATGCCGGGGCGACGCGCATCGCCGCACGGCTCGAGGGCGGCGGCATCGCGTGCATCGCGATCGCCGATGACGGCATCGGCATGAGCGGGGCGGAGCTGGGGCTGGCGGTGCAGCGGCACGCCACCTCCAAGCTCGACGATGAGAGCCTGGTGCACATCACCACGCTGGGGTTTCGCGGCGAGGCGCTGCCCAGCATCGGCGCGGCGGCGCGGCTGCTCATCACCTCCCGCCGGCATG
The DNA here is from genome assembly GCA_018971455.1 of Rhodospirillales bacterium. Taxonomy (GTDB): domain Bacteria; phylum Pseudomonadota; class Alphaproteobacteria; order Acetobacterales; family Acetobacteraceae; genus REEB85. The sequence goes on along the minus strand of JAGXAV010000702.1, from coordinate 15 downwards.
GCGCGGCGCACGCCC
>JAGXAV010000075.1 GCA_018971455.1 Rhodospirillales bacterium | reverse complement strand
CAAGTCGGGCGGTGGCAAGTCGGGCGGCGCCAAGGCAGGTGAGCCCAAGACTGGTGACTCCAAGGCTGGCGATCCGAAGGCTGGCGGCCCCAGGGCCGGCGGCCGCCGGCGCGGGTGAGCGCGCGGGTGAAGGCGCCAGGCGCGGGCGGCGGGCGGTGAAATTCCTTTTCGTCCACCAGAACTTCCCGGGCCAGTACCTGCACATCGTCATGCACCTGCTACGCCGCGGCGGGCACGAGATCGTTTTCATTTCCGAGCCCAACAACAACGCGATCGCCGGCGTGCGGCGGGTGAACTACCAGCTGGCGCGCACCAGCCAGGATGGCGTGCATCCGCATATCCGCGATTTCGATCTCGCCGCGCGGCGCGCCGAGATCGTCTACGGGCTGGCGGTCAATCTGCGCAGCCTCGGCTTCACGCCCGACATCATCATCGGCCACCATGGCTGGGGCGAGATGCTGGGCCTGCCCGATGTCTGGCCGGGCGTGCCGATGCTCGGCTATTTCGAGTTCTTCTACTCGCCCTACGGGCAGGACACCGCCTACGACCCGGAGTTCCCGATCGGGCCGGAGCAGTTCCTGCGCATCCGCGCGATGAACGGCGTGAACCTGCTGGCGCTGGCGCTCGACCAGCACGGGCAGACGCCGACGCGCTGGCAGCTCTCGCGCTACCCCGACTGGGCGCAGCGCCGGATCCGCCTGGTGCCGGAGGGGGCGCGGCTCGATCTGTGCCGGCCCAATGCCGCGGTGCGCGCGGCGCCGCTCGCCATCGGCGATTTCGTCGTCGCGCCGGGCGAGAAGCTGGTGACCTACGTGGCGCGCAACCTCGAGCCCTATCGGGGGTTCCACGTCGTCATGCGCGCCCTGCCGGCGCTGCTGCGGGCGCGCCCGGACGTGAAGGTGGTGATGGTCGGCGGCGACGATGTCAGCTACGGCGCGCGCCTGCCGCAGGGCAACTGGCGCGAGCGGCTGACCGGCGAACTGGCCGGCCAGTACGACATGTCCCGCGTGCTGATGCCGGGCCAGGTTCCCTACGACACCTATCTGGCCCTGCTGCAACGCTCGGATGCGCATGTCTATCTGACCTACCCGTTCGTGCCCTCATGGTCGCTGCGCGAGGCGCTGGCCTGCGGGTGCGCGGTGATCGGGGCGGATGTCGAGCCGGTGCGGGAGTTCCTGACCGAGGGCAGGACCGGGCTGTTGACGCCGGGGCTGGATTCCGCGGCGCTGGCCAGGCGGATTCTCGACCTGTTGGAGAACCCCCGGCTCGACCGGCGCATCCGCCAGGGCGCGCGCCGCCATGCCGAGGCGACGCTGGACATGGAGGGGCATCTGGCGGCCTACGAAGAGCTGATCGGCGAAATCACCGGGCAGGCGCCGCGCGGGACGCGCGCCCGAGCGGCCAAAGGCTGATGATTAACGCAGGGTGATGGCCACCGGCCGCGGTGCTAGCGCTCGGCGGCCTTGTCGCGGGCGATGGCCGCGGCGATCATGGCGCGCGCCTCGGCGGCATCCCCCCAGCCCAGCACTTTCACCCATTTGCCGGGTTCGAGATCCTTGTAGTGCTCGAAGAAATGGCGGATCTGCTCGAGCGTGATCTGCGGCAGATCGGTGTAGTTGCCCACGTGCAGGTAGCGCTTGGTCAGCTTCGGCGAGGGCACGGCGATGATCTTCTCGTCGCCGCCGCCATCATCCTCCATCTTGAGCACGCCGACCGGGCAGACATTGATCACCGCGCCGGGAAAGATCGGGCGGGTATTGGCCACCAGCACGTCGATCGGGTCGCCATCATCCGACAGGGTGTGGGGCACGAAGCCGTAATTGCCCGGGTAGCGCATGGGCGTGTGCAGGAAGCGATCGACGAAGAGCGTGCCGGCTTCCTTGTTCATTTCGTATTTGATCGGCTCGCCGCCGATCGGCACCTCGATGATGACGTTCACGTCGTTCGGGGCATCATTGCCGATCGGGATGGCGTCCAGACGCATGAGGAAATTCCAGCCTGGTGGTTCGGATCCGGCGGGCGGAGCCCTCGGGTTCCATCCGCTCCCCTCGCCCTCATGGCCCGATCCCGCCGCCGGGAAGGCGGCGGGATCGGGTCACATGACGGCGAAAGGTTTCACACCAAACTAGCCAGGATGGCGAGCAGCAGCAAGGCCACGATGTTGGTGATCTTGATCATCGGGTTGACCGCCGGGCCCGCCGTGTCCTTGTACGGGTCGCCCACGGTGTCGCCGGTCACCGCCGCCTTGTGGGCGTCCGAGCCCTTGCCGCCGTGATTGCCTTCCTCGATGTATTTCTTCGCGTTGTCCCAGGCGCCGCCGCCCGAGGTCATCGAGATGGCGACGAACAGGCCGGTGACGATGGTGCCGAGGAGCATGGCGCCGAGCGCGGCGAAGGCGGCGGCGCGCCCGCCAATCGCCTGGATGACCAGGAACAGCACCACCGGGGCGAGCACCGGCAGCAGCGAGGGCAGCAGCATCTCGCGGATCGCCGCCCGCGTCAGCATATCCACCGCGCGGCCGTATTCGGGCTTGGCGGTGCCGGCCATGATGCCGGGGATCTCCTTGAACTGCCGCCGTACCTCGACCACCACCGAGCCGGCGGCGCGGCCGACCGCGGTCATGCCCATGGCGCCGAACAGGTAGGGCAGCAGGCCGCCGATGAAGAGGCCGACCACCACGTAGGGGTTCTGCAGCGCGAAATCGACGTGGAAGGTCGGGAAGTAGTGGCTCAGATCCTCGGTGTAGGCGGCGAACAGCACCAGCGAGGCCAGCCCCGCCGAGCCGATGGCGTAGCCCTTGGTGACCGCCTTGGTGGTGTTGCCCACGGCGTCGAGCGCGTCGGTGGTCTTGCGCACGTCCGACGGCAGATCGGCCATTTCGGCGATGCCGCCGGCGTTGTCCGTCACCGGGCCGTAGGCGTCCAGCGCCACGATCATGCCGGCCAGCGAGAGCATGGTGGTGGCGGCGACGGCGATGCCGAACAACCCGGCCACCAGATAGGCCAGCACGATGCCGAGGCAGATCACCAGCACCGGCAGCGCCGTGGCTTCCATCGACACGGCAAGGCCCTGGATGACGTTGGTGCCGTGGCCGGTGGTCGAGGATTGGGCGATGCTGCGCACCGGGCGGTATTCGGTCGAGGTGTAGTATTCGGTGATCCACACCAGGAGCGCGGTGACGCCGAGGCCGACCAGGGAGCATTCGAACAGCCCGAGGCCGGTGACGCTGCCGCCGCTCATCGCGATCGGGGTGGCGAAGCCGACCAACCCGCCGATGACCGCGGCGATGGCCACCGCCGAGAGCACGCCGGTCACGGCGAGGCCCTTGTAGAGTGCGCCCATGATGTTGGTGCCGGTGCCGAGGCGGACGAAATAGGTGCCGATGACGGAGGTGAGGATGCACACCGCGCCGATGGCCAGCGGCAGCATCATCATGCTGTCGGCGGCCGCCCCGGTGAAGAAGATGTTGCCCAGCAGCATGGTGGCCACGATGGTCACCGCATAGGTCTCGAACAGGTCGGCCGCCATGCCGGCGCAGTCGCCCACATTGTCGCCCACGTTGTCGGCGATCACGGCGGGGTTGCGGGGGTCATCCTCGGGGATGCCGGCCTCGACCTTGCCGACCAGATCGGCGCCGACATCGGCGCCCTTGGTGAAGATGCCGCCGCCGAGGCGGGCGAAGATGGAAATCAGCGAGGCGCCGAAGGAGAGGCCGACCATGGCCTCCATCACCGGGCGCAGATCGGGGCCGTGATTGCCGGCGCGCAGCACGAAGTAATAGATCGACACGCCGAGCAGGCCGAGGCCGACCACCAGCATGCCGGTGATCGCCCCCGATTTGAAGGCGATGTCGAGCCCGGCGGCCAGCCCCTGCCGCGAGGCCTGGGCGGTGCGCACATTGGCGCGCACCGAGACGTTCATGCCGACATAGCCGGCAGCACCTGAGAGGATCGCGCCGATGGCAAAGCCGATGCCGACGCGCAGCCCGAGGAAGGCCGAGAGCACCACCAGGATGACGATGCCGACCATGGCGATGGTGGTGTACTGGCGGTTGAGGTAGGCCCGCGCACCTTCCTGGACGGCCGCGGAAATCTCCTGCATGCGCGCGGTGCCGGCATCGGCCGCGAGGACCTGCCGGGTGGTGACCAGGCCGTAGATCAAGGCAACGATGCCGCAGGCGATGATCGCCAGTTGGGCCAGGGACATGCGCGACGCCTCCTCGATTGTCGCCGGGCGGGCACCGCCCGGGCGTGCTCCTCTCACCGATTCGCGCCGGGGGCGGAATCGTTTTTCTGTCCGCGCGTATGGCAGAGATGTATCCGGCAGGCAACCGGGCCGGCCGCCACCGCCGGCCGCGGCCGCCGCACGAAAAGACCGGCCCCGCGGCGGCCGCGAGGCCGCGGGGGATGCCGGCAAGCTGTGGCGCGGGGGCGGTTGCGCTGGTGGCGGGAGTGCGGAATGCTGGCGCCGTTGCGCCCGTAGCTCAGTTGGTTAGAGCGGGCCGCTCATAACGGCTTGGTCGCAGGTTCGAATCCTGCCGGGCGCACCACCCCCCGCGACGCATCTCGCTCGTTCGCCCTTTTCCTGGCGGAACATACTGGTGTAGGATCGAGCGCCGCCTCGGCTGGGCGGCAACCTCCAAGACACAGAAGGAAACACAGCAGGAGGACGTCCGATGTTATTTTCCTTTACTGGCGAATACACGGCGCAGGCCCTGAACGCGATGGCGAGCAACCCGAAAACAGATCGCGAAGCCGCCGTGAAATCGATGATCGAGGCCGCCGGCGGAAGGCTGGTCTCGATGTATGCCCGGGCCATCAACGGGCCCGGGGTCATGATCATCTTCGATGTGCCGGACCCCGAGATGTCGGCGGCCATATCCGGCGTGGCGGTGGCCTCGGGTAGCATCCAGAACGCGCATCTGACGCGCCTCTACACGACGGCCGAGATGCGGGCGATCCGCGACAAGCGGATCAAGCTCAACGCAGCCTACAAGCCGCCCGGGCAACAATAGCGGCGCCCGGTGGGCGGCGGCGGCCCGGGTGCGGGCCGCCGCCGTCGCCATGGTCCGGCCGGGCGGCGGCCTCCTACCCCCTCTCAGAACATCTCGGGCGTGATCACGGTCTGCGGGGTGTTGGTCAGCAGCGCGGCGGCCATGGTCTCGGCCGATTTGCGGCGGATATCCTCCCACGATTCGGGCGAGAAGAACGCCGCGTGCGGGGTGATGACCAGCCGACCCTCGAGCCAGCTCTCGCGGGCGCGGTAGGCGCGCAGCAGCGCGGGCACCGGCTCGACCGGCGGCTCGACGGGGATGACGTCGAGCCCGGCGCCGGCGATGTGCCCGCTGCGCAGCGCCTCGGCCAGCGCATCGATGTCGATGATCGGGCCGCGCGCGGTGTTCACCACCACCGCACCGGCCGGCAGCAGCGCCAGCTCCCGCCCGCCGATCAGCCCGCGCGTCTGCGGCGTCAGCGGCGCGTGGAGGGACAGCACGTCGGACTGGGCGAGCAGCTCATCGAGCGTCCTGACCCGCCCGACGCCCAGACCGAGCTCGGTGCCGGTGGGCAGATGGGGGTCGAAGAACACCACGTTGAAGCCCATCGCCTTGGCGCGCAGGGCAGCCGCCGTGCCGATGCGCCCGAGGCCGACGATGCCGAAGGTCTGCACCCCCAGCCGGCGCAGCAGCGGCGAGCGGATATAGGCCCATGGCGCCGGCGGGGTGGCCCGCTGCGTCTCGTGATAGAGGAACAGGCCGCGGCGCAGGGAGATGGCCAGCGCGATGGCGTGGTCGGCCACCTCCATGGTGCCGTAGTCGGGCACGTTGCAGACCATGATGCCGCGCGCGGCGGCGGCCACGCGGTCGATGCGGTCATAGCCGACGCCCATGCGCAGGATGACGCGCAGATTGGGGAAGCGGGCCAGATCGGCCGCGGACGCCCAGTGGCGCAGGAACATCAGCCCGTCGGCGGCGGCGCAATCGGCGTCGCTGAGATCGGCCAGCGTGCCGGCGGCGCGCATCAGCACGCGGACGTCCGGGCCATAGACCTCACGCTCGACGCTGTCGTCGGGATAGACTTTTTCGGCATACAGAATGGTGGTCATGGCGCTCGCTCCCACGGCTTGCGCACCGTGTTCGGCACGCGCAGTCTCCGCGGCCTGGGTAACAAGAGGAACGCGGAATGTCCATGAACGGCGCCGAAAGCCTGGTCCACACGCTGCTTGCCGCAGGCGTTGACACCTGTTTCGCCAATCCCGGCACCAGCGAGATGCACTTCGTCGCCGCACTCGACCGGGTGCCCGGCATGCGCTGCGTGCTGGGGCTGTTCGAGGGTGTGGTGACCGGGGCGGCGGACGGCTATGCGCGCGTCGCCGGCAAGCCCGCGGCCACCCTGCTGCATTGCGGGCCGGGGCTGGCGAACGGGCTGGCCAATCTGCACAACGGTCGGCGCGCCAACACCATGGTGGTGAACTGCGTCGGCGACCAGGCGACCTATCACCGCCCGCTCGATGCGCCGCTGACCGCCGACACCGAGGGCTTCGCCCGCGGCGTCTCGGGCTGGGTGCGCACGGCCACCCATGCCGAGACGGTGGGCGCCGATGCCGCCGTTGCCGTGCAGGCGGCGCGCACCTCGCCCGGCCAGGTGGCGACGCTGATCCTGCCGTCGGACACGTGCTGGAACGCGGGCGGTGTGCCGGCGGCCGCCCTGCCGGTGCCGCCGCCGCCCACCACCTCGCCCCATGCGGTGAAGGAGGCGGCGCGCCTGCTGCGCGGCGGCGAGAAGGTGATGCTGCTGCTCGGCAACGAGGCGCTGCGGGCCGACACGCTGGCGCTGGCCCATGCCATCGCCGCGGCGACCGGGGCCGACCTGCTCGCCCAGGGGTCCAACCGGCTGATCGCGCGCGGGCGCGGGCGCCATCCCATCGAGCGGGTGCCCTATCCGGTCGATCAGGCGGTGGCCCGGCTGGCCGCGGTGCGCCATCTCATTCTGATCGGCGCGCCCAAGCCGGTGATCTTCTTTGCCTATCCCGGCAAGCCGGGCACGCCGGTGCCGGCGAGTGCCGATGTGCATGTGATGACGCGCCCGGAGCACGACCAGCACGCCGCCCTGGCGGCGCTGGCCGCCGAGCTGGGCGCCGCCCCGGTGGCGCCGCCGGTCCATGCGCGCGCCGAGCCGGCGCGCGGCGCGATCTCCAGCGAGGCGTTCGCCACCTCGCTCGCCGCCCTGCTGCCCGAGCAGGCGATCATCGTCGATGAGAGCGTGACCTTCGGGCGCTCCTTCTTTCCGCTCACCCACGCCGCCGCGCCGCATGACTGGATGTCGCTCACCGGCGGGGCCATCGGCGGCGGGCTGCCGATGGCGACCGGGGCGGGGGTTGCCGCCGGCGGCCGGCGCGTCGTCAGCCTGGAGGCGGATGGCTCGGCGATGTACACCATTCAGTCGCTGTGGACCCAGGCCCGCGAGAATCTCGATGTCACCACCATCGTCTTCTCGAACCGCAAATACGCCATCCTGCTGCACGAGCTGGCCAATGTCGGCGCCAATCCGGGGCGCACGGCGCTCGACATGCTCGATCTCGGCAGCCCGGATCTGGATTTCGTCAAGATGGCGGCCGGCATGGGCGTGGAGGGCGCGCGCGCGGGCACGATGGAACAGTTCAACGACCTGTTCGCCCAATCCGTCACCCGCAAGGGCCCGTTCGTCATCGAGCTGATGACCTGAGGCCGCCGCCGCGGCCGCCCTGCGGTCGCGGCGTTCTCGCTCAGTCGGGCTGTGGGCTCAGGCGGCGGTCTTGCTCAGGATGCGCCAGGCGCGGCCGAACGCTTCGGCCATGGTGTCGGCCGGCACGGCGCCGGAGAACAGCACGTGGCCGGCCATGGTGAAGCAGGGCACGCCGTTGATGCCGCTCTGGCGCGCCATCGCGTCCTCGGCCACCACCTCGCGCCGGCCCTCCTCGCCGGCCAGCATGGCGCTGACCAGCCGGCCGTCGAGCCCGGCGCCGTCGGCCAGCGCGGCCAGCGTCGCGGCCTCGCCGATGTCGCGCCCCTCGGTGAAGTAGCCGCGGAACAGCGCCTCCACCACCGGTTCCTGCAGCCCGTGCTGGCCGGCGAGGCG
>JAGXAV010000701.1 GCA_018971455.1 Rhodospirillales bacterium | reverse complement strand
TGGACTTCCGCAACCGCCGCCCGGACTATGTGCAGAACTGGCTCGACAAGCTGGCGAACTACGAATACGCGGCCGCCCAGCTCTGATCCCCCGGCTCTGATCCACGGCGCGCCGGCGGGGCGATCCCCGCCGGCGCGGTTCCACCTGGCGCAGGAGTAACGTTCGTGAGTGTCATCGACACCATCGTCCAGCAACTCGCCGGCCCGGACGCGACCCGCCCCTGGCTCGGCCTGACCATTCGCGCGCTGTTTTCCAACGAGCCCGGCGGCCTCGCGTTGCGCGAGCTGGTGGCGCGCATGCAGGCGGGCGGGTTGGGCGATATCGCGCAATCCTGGATCGGCAAGGGCCCGGCCCGGCCGATCACGACAGAGCAGGTGCGCAAGATTCTCGGCGCGGAGACGCTCGCCGCCGTCGCCGGACGCGCCGGGCTGACCGAGAACGACGTGCTCGCCGAACTCAGCGAGCATCTGCCGGCGGTGGTGCACCGGCTGACGCCGGACGGCGTCATCCCCGGCTGAGAGGATCAGCCGCCGGCGAGGTGGCAGGCCACGGGCCAGCCGCCGCCGCGCGGCGCCAGGCCGGGCAGGTCGCGCGCGCATTGCGGCATTGCGATGTGGCAGCGCGGATGGAAGGCGCAGCCCGGCGGCGGCGCCAGCGGGCTCGGCAGCTCCCCTATCACCGCCGCCTCGTCGCGGCGCGCGCCCGGCACGATATGCGGCACCGCGCGCAGCAGCGCCTGGGTGTAGGGGTGGCGGGGATTGGCGAAGATGTCCGCCGTCGGGCCGATTTCGACGATGCGGCCGAGATACATCACCGCCACGCGATGGGCGAGGTGGCGCACCAGGCGCAGGTCGTGGGTGATGAAGACGAGCGCCAGGCCAAGCTGGTTCTGCAACTCGAGGAACAGGTTGACGATCGCGGCCTGGACCGAGACGTCGAGTGCCGAGACCGGCTCGTCGGCGATGATCAGCCGGGGCTCGACGGCCAGCGCGCGGGCGATGCCGATGCGCTGGCGCTGGCCGCCGGAAAACTCGTGCGGGTAGCGGCCGGCGGCGTCGCGCGGCAGATGGACCATGTCGAGCAGGGCATCGACGCGGGCGGGGATGGCCTCGCGCGGCACGATGGCATGCACCCCCAGCGCCTCGGCGAGGCAGGCGCCGACCGTCATGCGCGGGTTCAGCGAGCCGTAGGGGTCCTGAAAGACCATCTGCACATGGCGATTGAAGGCGCGCCGCGCCGCCCCCTGGAGGGCGCGCACATCGGCGCCCTCGAAGCTCAGTGTGCCCTCGTCGGCCTCGAGCAGGCGCACCAGGCAGCGGGCGAGGGTGGATTTCCCGCAGCCCGATTCCCCGACGATGCCGAGCGTCTCGCCCTCGGCGATGGCGAGGCTGACACCCTCCACCGCGTGCACGCGCGCGGCGGGGCGGCGCAGCAGCGTGTCGAGCAGGGTTCGCCGCGCCGGGAAACGCTTGGCGATGCCGTGGGCGGAGAGGATGGTCATGCCGCTGTCCGTGGCTTGAGGCGGGAGGCGGCATGGCAGGCGCTGGCCCGGCCGGGCGCGATGGCGGCC
>JAGXAV010000700.1 GCA_018971455.1 Rhodospirillales bacterium | reverse complement strand
TCGAGGCGGCGCTGCTCGGCGGCGGCGGCCGCGGGGCTGGGTTTGGGCACCTCGATGCCCGCCTCGGCGGCCAGCTGTTCCACGGCCTCGGGGAAACCGGCGCCCTGGCTCTGCATGACGAAGCTGATGGCATCGCCATGGGCGCCGCAGCCGAAGCAGTGGAAATGGTCCTCGTAGACATAGAAGCTGGGCGTCTTCTCGCCGTGGAAGGGGCAGCAGCCCTTCCATTGCCGCCCGGAGCGGGCGAGCTTGACCCGCCGCCCGACCAGCGCGGGCAGCGGCGTGCGGGCGCGCAGCTCGTCGAGGAAGGCGGGCGGCAGCGCCATTCAGCCGAGCCGGGCTTTGACGAGCGGGCCGACCCGGGCCATGTCCAGCGCGGCGGCGTGGCGGGATTTCAGGGCGGCCATGACCTTGCCCATGTCCTTGATGCCGGCCGCCGCGGTTTCCGCGATGGCGGCGTCGACCGCCTCGGCGATCGCCTCGTCGGTCATTTGCTGCGGAAGAAAACTTTCAATAACAGCAATTTCTGCCTCTTCTTTTGCAGCCAACTCGGGGCGGTCGCCCTGCCGGTAGAGGGTGACGCTCTCGCGGCGGGACTTCACCATGCCGCGCAGCATGGCGAGGATGTCGGCCTCCTCCACCGCGGTGATGCCCTTGGGGCGGGCGGCGATGTCGGTGTCCTTCAGCTTGGCCATGATCATGCGCAGCGCCGAGACGGTGGGGGCGTCATGCGCCAGCATGGCGGTCTTGAGCCGGGTGGTGAATGCGTCGCGCAACGCCATGCGGGCCTCCTGAATATGCCTCTATACTATGTAGCGGCGTGGGGCGGGTGAGGCCAGCGCGGGCGGGAAGAAATTTCCCATGAGCGCGATGCGTGATTGCCGTGGGAAGAAATTTCCCATAGAGGGAGGCCATGCCGATTTCCGTGGACGACATCATCGAGCGCCTGGGCGGCCCCGAGGCCGCCGCCGCGCGGCTGGGCGTGGGCACCGAGGCGGTGCGCAAATGGCGCCAGGCCCGCGCCGTGCCGACGCGCCACTGGCCGGTGCTGATCGCCGCCACCGGCATCTCGCTCGATGACCTCACCGGCCGCATGTCCCACCCCCAGCCAGAGACGAGTCGTGCCATGACCGATGCCACGCCGGAGAACGCCACCGCCGCCCTGGTGCTGGAGGATGGCACGGTGTTCTGGGGGCGCGGCTTCGGCGCGCACAGCGCCGGCGTGCCCGCCGAGATCTGCTTCAGCACGGGCATGACCGGCTACCAGGAGACGCTGACCGACCCGTCCTTCGCCGGCCAGGTCATCACCTTCACCTTCCCGCATATCGGCAATGTCGGCACCAATGGCGAGGATGTCGAGGCGGCCGGCATTGCCGCGCGCGGGGTGGTGGTGAAGCAGGACATCACCGCGCCGAGCAACTGGCGGGCGCACCAGCCGCTCGCCGAGTGGCTGCGCGCGCAGGGGGTGGCCGGCATTGCCGGCATCGACACCCGCGCGCTGACGCTGCGCATCCGCGACCAGGGGGCGCCGCGCGGCGTGCTGGCCTTCCCCGCCGACGGGCGGTTCGATACG
>JAGXAV010000699.1 GCA_018971455.1 Rhodospirillales bacterium | reverse complement strand
AACGCCCGGCCCACTCGACCGAATTGCTGCGCCGCCTGCCCGAACTCGCCGCACTCGGCCGGCCGCTGCTGGTCGGGGTCTCGCGCAAGGGGTTCATCGGCCGGCTATCCGGGGCGGCGGCGGCGGCGGATCGCCTGGCCGGCTCGCTCGCCGCCGGGCTGTTCGCGCTGTCGCGCGGCGCCGCGATCCTGCGGGTCCACGATATCGCGGCGACCGCCCAGGCGGTAACGGTCTGGCAAGCACTGGCGGGCTAGACCGGCCGCTCCGATGGGCCCCTGCATGGCGCCGAGGCACGGGGCAGGTCTGCGCGGGGCACCGCGCCAGCCCGCCGCAACCCTGCTATGCTCGCCCGACGTACGCTGGTTCGGAGAGACGATGACCAAGCCCCGCCGCCTGTTCGGCACCGACGGCATCCGCGGCACCGCCAACGCCGATCCGATGACCGCGGAGGTGGCGCTGCGCCTCGGCCAGGCGGCCGGGCTGATGTTCACCCGCGGGGCGCATCGTCACCGCGTGGTGATCGGCAAGGATACGCGGCTCTCGGGCTACATGCTGGAACCGGCGCTGACCGCCGGCTTCATCGGCGCGGGGATGGACGTGACCCTGGTCGGGCCGCTGCCCACCCCCGCCATCGCCATGCTGACGCGCAGCCTGCGGGCCGATCTCGGGGTGATGCTCTCGGCCTCGCACAACCCGTTCGAGGATAACGGCATCAAGCTGTTCGATCCCGATGGCTGCAAGCTCTCCGACGAGACCGAGCGCGCGATCGAGGCGTTGATGGCCGCCGATCTCGCCCATCGCCTGGCGCCGCCGCGCGCGCTCGGCCGGGCATCGCGGCTGGACGACGCCGCCGGCCGCTATATCGAGGCGGCCAAGGCGACCTTCCCGCGCGGATTGCGGCTCGACGACCTCAAGATCGTGATCGACTGCGCCAACGGCGCCGCCTATCGCGTCGCGCCGACGGTGCTGTGGGAACTCGGCGCCACGGTCGTCCCGGTGGGCGTCGCGCCGGACGGGTTCAACATCAATCGCGGCTGCGGCTCGACCGTGCCGGAGCATCTCTGCGCCCAGGTGCTGGAACACGGCGCCGATCTCGGCATCGCCCTCGACGGCGACGCCGATCGGGTGCTGCTCGCCGACGAGCACGGCGAACTGATAGACGGCGATCAGATCCTGGCGCTGATCGCGCGCTCCTGGGCCGAGGCCGGGCGGCTGCGCGGCGATGGCGTGGTCGCCACCGTGATGTCGAATCTCGGGCTGGAGCGGTTCCTGGCGGCGCGCAACCTGCGCCTGCACCGCACCCAGGTGGGCGACCGCTACGTGGCGGAGAAGATGCGCGCCGACGGGATGAATGTGGGCGGCGAGCAATCGGGGCACATGATCCTGTCCGACTACGCGACCACCGGCGACGGGCTGGTGGCGGCGCTGCAGGTGCTGGCGGTGCTGGTCGCCGGCGGGCGCAGCGCGAGCGAGACCTGCCGTGCCTTCACCAGGCTGCCGCAGCGTCTGCGCAATGTCCGGTTCGCCGGTGCATCGCCGCTCGGCGCCCCGGGCGTCACCGCGGCGATCGCCGC
>JAGXAV010000698.1 GCA_018971455.1 Rhodospirillales bacterium | reverse complement strand
GGCGGCCGCGGCCAGCCCGGGCAGGGCCAGAAGGGCGACGGCGAACGCGGCAAGCGGGCGGGCGAACGACATGGCGGGGCTCCGGTTCACAATGACGCGCGCAGCATGGCCCGAAGCCATGGCAACGGTCCAGAGCCGTCGTGCGGCCGTCAGCCGATGACGCGGCGCACCGGAATGCTCCACGCCAGCGTTGCGCCAAGCCCGGCATAGAGGGCGATGGTCAGGAAGGCGGCGCGGAAGGCGCCGGCGATCTCGGCCTGCACCACGGCGATGCGCGCCGGCGACAGGCCGGCCAGCGCCGCCGGCCCCTGCTCGACGATGCGGGCGAACAGATGCGCGGTGTCGGCATCCGTCGCCGCCAGCACGGCGAACAGCACGGCGCCGGTCAGCGCCGTGCCGATCGCCGCCCCCACCGAGCGCGAGAACTGCACCGAGGCGGCCGCCGCACCCAGCTGCTTGGGCCCGGCCAGCATCTGCACGGTGATCTGCACCACCGGCATCGCCGTGCCGTTGGCCAGCGCAATCACCAGGAACAGCCAGGGCAGTTGCGACAGGCTCAGCACCGGCGCGAACAGCGCCAGCGCCGTAATGGTCAGCGCCACCACCGGAAGGCCGAACGAGGGCAGGATGGCGGTGTAGCCGGTGCGGCTGATGGTGCGGCCGGTGAACATCGAGCCGACGGCGATGAAGGCGGTCAGCGGCAGCAGCAGGAAGCCGGTATGGCCCGGCGTGGTGCTGCGCACCACCTCCAGATAGATCGGCAGGAACGTGATCAGCGAGACCAGCGTGGCGCCGGCGCAGGCGGCCATGGCGTCGGTCCGCCAGATCGCCGGCTGGCGCAGCAGGGCGATCGGCAGCAGCGGCGTCGCCGCCCGGCGTTCCTGGCGCAGCAGCAGCAGGAAGGACGAGGCGGCCACGCCCAGCAGGACCAGCACGGCCGGCAGGCGCGCCAGGTCGAAATGTTGCGCCTGCTCCAGCGCGAAGAGCAGCGGGGCGATGAACAGCGCGAAGAAGATCACCCCCGGCACGTCGAAACGCACCCGGCCGACGCCGCCTTCCTTCGGCGGCAGGCGCAATGCCAGCGCCATCGCCAGCAGGCCGAGCGGAAGGTTAACGACGAACACCGACTGCCAGCCGAAATGCTGCGTCAGCCAGCCGCCCGCCACCGGCCCGAAGGTGGAGGCCGAGGCATACATGCCGGACAGGTAGCCCTGATAGCGGCCACGCTCGCGCGGCGGCACCGCCTCGGCGATCAGCGCCTGCGACAGGGTCATCAGCCCGCCACCGCCGGCGCCTTGCAGCAGGCGGGCGAAGGTCAGCATCAGGATGGAGGAGGCCAGCGCGCACAGCACCGAGGCGGCGACGAATACCCCCAGGGCGAGGAACATCATCCGCTTGCGGCCGATCGCATCGCCCAGCCGGCCATAGACAGGCGCGGCGATGGTGGTGGCGACCAGGTAGGACACGACGATCCACGACACCCGCTCGACATCGCCCAGCGAGCCGGCGATGGAGGGCAGCGCGGTGGCGACGATGGTCTGGTCCAGCGCCGCCATGAACATCGGCAGCATGACCGAGGG
>JAGXAV010000074.1 GCA_018971455.1 Rhodospirillales bacterium | reverse complement strand
CATGCGGACCGACATCGGTCTGGCCGTCGGCGGCACCTACGCGCTGGTTCCTGGCGTGTCGCTGTTCGCCTCCTACCTCTATGGTCAGCGTCACGAGCTCGGCAACAACTTCGTTGGTACCGGCCCCGCGACGGCGTTCAACAACACGCACGGCCAGGCCTTCGCCATCGGCACCGCCATCAAGTGGTAATGATCGGCTAGGTCCCGGAAACGGGAAGGGCGGCGGGGGAAACCCCGCCGCCCTTTTTCTTTGGCCCCCTTTTCCCTGCCCCGCTTGTCATCCCGGTTCCGTGTCATCCCGCCAACCCCTGCCGGTCTGCGGGCTTGGCGCGTGCGGGCTTGGCGCGCGCCCTCCGGTCGGCTAAAGCAACCGCGCGGCTCTCCTCATCAAACAGGCCAAGAATGTCCCTTTCCCGTCGCCTTGTCCGGCTCCATCCCGCACTGTCTCTGCTCGCCGGCGCCGCCCTGCTGGCAGGCTGCTCGCAGTTCAAGCCGGCGCCTGGGGGAAATTACTACGATCCGCGCGAGGGCGGCGCGGTGCGCGGCAGTCTTCTGGGCAGCGGCGGCCTGTTCAGCCTCGGCGGCGGCTCCAGCAAGCAGGACCAGGGCGCGGCGCTGGGGGTGAACGCCTATCTCTGGCGCGGCGCGCTCGATACGCTGTCCTTCATGCCGCTGGCCTCGGCCGATCCGTTCGGCGGCGTCATCATCACCGACTGGTATCAACCGCCCTCCAGCTCCGCCGAGCGTTTCAAGGCCACCGCCTACATCCTCGGCCGCCAGCTTCGCGCCGACGGGGTGAAGGTCTCGATCTTCCGCCAGGTGCAGCAGGGCGGGCAGTGGGTCGATGCCGGGGTCGATCCGGCGACGGTGAGCGACATCGAGAACCGCATCCTCGAGCGGGCGCGCCAGCTTCGCACCCAATCCACCGGCGGCTGAACGCGCCGCCGTTGCGGCCACGCGGCGCCGGAGCGCGGGGGCGGAACGCAAGGGCGGGACCGCGCCATCGCCTTCAGACGATGGCCTGACAGTTGCCGTAAGGTTTGATCTGACGGATACAGGCGCCAACGCCGTATTCGCCAGAGAAGCTGATGAACGCCCCCACCGCCGAGACGCCGCAGAAATCCGATTTGCGTTACGACTTCGCCCGCGCCGAGCCGCACTGGCAGGCGCAATGGGACGCGCACGGCTGCTTCCGCGTCGCCGATGTGCCGACCAGCGGGCGGCCCAAATACTATGTGCTGGAGATGTTTCCGTACCCGAGCGGGAAGATCCACATGGGTCACGTGCGCAACTACACGCTCGGCGACGTGGTGGCCCGCTACAAGCGCGCGCGCGGCTTTGACGTCCTGCACCCGATGGGGTGGGACGCCTTCGGCCTGCCGGCGGAGAACGCGGCGCGCGAACGCGGCGTCCATCCGGCGCAATGGACCTGGGAGAATATCGCGGCGATGCGCGCGGAGCTCCAGCGCATGGGCCTCTCGCTGGACTGGACGCGCGAATTCGCCACCTGCGATCCGTCCTATTACGGCCAGCAGCAGAAGCTCTTTCTCGACTTTCTCGCCGCCGGCCTGGTGGAACGGCGCGAAAGCTGGGTCAACTGGGACCCAGTCGATGGCACGGTGCTGGCCAACGAGCAGGTGATCGACGGGCGCGGCTGGCGTTCCGGCGCGCCGGTCGAGAAGAAGCAGCTCTGGCAGTGGTTCTTCAAGATCACCGATTTCGCGCCCGAATTGCTGGACGCGCTTGACGGGCTCGATCGCTGGCCCGAGCGGGTGCGGCTGATGCAGGCCAACTGGATCGGCCGCAGCGAGGGGGCGCGGGTGCGCTTCGCCCTCGCCGGGGCCGAGGCCGGCATCGACGAGATCGAGGTCTACACCACCCGGCCGGACACGCTGTTCGGCATGTCCTTCGTCGCCATCGCGCCGGAGCACCCGCTCGCCGCCGCGGTCTCCGCCCGCGATGCCGGGGTGGCGGAGTTTGTCGCCGAGTGCCGCCGCATGGGCACGAGCGAGGCGGTGATCGAGACGATGGAGAAGCGCGGCATCGATACCGGGCTGCGCGTCGCCCATCCGTTCATCCCCGGGGCCACCTATCCGGTGTGGGTGGCCAATTTCGTGCTGATGGAATACGGCACCGGCGCGATCTTCGGCTGTCCCGCGCACGACCAGCGCGACCTTGATTTCGCCCGCAAGTTCTCGCTGCCCGTGGTCCCCGTGGTCCTGCCGCCCGGTGAGGCCGAGCAGGGCTTCACCATCGGCGCCAAGGCGCATGACGGAACCGGGAGGATGATCAACTCCGGGTTCCTCGACGGGCTGGCCGCCCCGGACGCGGCGAAATCGGCGGCGATCGCCGAGCTGGAACGGCTGGGGGCGGGGCAGGGGGTCGTCAACTGGCGGCTGCGCGACTGGGGGGTCAGCCGGCAGCGCTACTGGGGCTGCCCGATCCCGGTCATCCATTGCGCGGCCTGCGGGGTGGTGCCGGTGCCGTCAGGCGACCTGCCGCTGCGCCTGCCGGACGACGTGACCTTCGACCAGCCGGGCAACCCGCTCGACCATCACCCGACCTGGAAGCACGTCGCCTGCCCCGCCTGCGGTGCCGCGGCGCGGCGCGAGACCGACACCTGCGACACGTTCGTGGACAGCGCCTGGTATTTCGCCCGCTTCTGCAGCCCGGCCGCCAAGGAGCCGGTGCAGGAGGAGGCGGCGGCGCATTGGCTGCCGGTCGATCAGTATATCGGCGGCATCGAGCATGCCATCCTGCACCTGCTCTATTCGCGCTTCTTCACCCGCGCCATGCGCGCAACCGGCCATGTGGATGTGAGCGAGCCCTTCGCCGGGCTGTTCACCCAGGGCATGGTGACGCATGAGAGCTATCGCGGCGCCGATGGGCGCTGGCTCTATCCCGGCGAGGTGAACCGCACCGCCGAGGGGGCGACGCATCGCGAGACCGGCGAGGCGGTGACGGTGGGGCGCGTCGAGGCGATGTCCAAGTCGCGGCGCAACACGGTCGATCCCGGTGCCATCATCGACCGCTTCGGCGCCGACACGGCCCGCTGGTTCATCCTCTCCGACAATCCGCCCGAGCGGGACATGGAATGGACCGAGGCCGGTGTCGTCGGCGCCTACCGCTTCACCCAGCGCCTCTTCCGCCTCGCCGACGGAGTGACGGCCCCGGCGGGCGCCCGGCCGGAGGTTTTCTCGCCGGCGGCGCACGCGCTGCGCCAGGCAACCCACCGGACCATCGCCGCGTTGTCCGAGGCATTGGAGGGCTTCGCCTTCAATGTCGCCGTCGCGCGGGTGTATGAATTGGCCAATGCGATTGCGGATGCGGAGAAATCGGCCGACGCGCCGGCGATGGGCTGGGCGCGGTTCGAGGCGCTGTCGATGCTGGCGCGGCTGGTCTGCCCGATGATGCCGCATCTGGCCGAGGAACTGCACGCGCGGCTCCATGGCGGGGCGGCCGGGCTGGTCGCCGAACTCCCATGGCCCGAGGCCGACGCCGCCTTGCTGGTGGTGGAGCGCGTGACGATCGCCGTGCAGGTGATGGGCAAGCTGCGCGCGACGCTGGAACTGGCGCCGGGAATGGCCGCCGAGCACGTGCTGGCAGCGGCCGAGGCGGAGCCGAACGTGGCGCGGCTTCTGGAGGGGCGCCGGGTGGTCAAGCGCGTGCACGTGCCGGATCGCATCGTCAATTTCGTCCTGGCGGGGTAGGGCGATGACCGGTTTGCGTTCAACCCGCCGCGCGCTGCTGCCTCTCGGCGCGGGGCTGCTGTTGAGCGGCTGCGGATTTCGCCCGATCTACGCCGCGCACGGCGACGGCACGATGGGACCGGCCGAGGCGGGGCTGGCCGCCACCGCCGTCGCGATCATACCGGAACGTTCCGGACAGTTACTGAGACAGGCCCTGCAGGCCCGCCTGCATCGCGACGGCGCCGTGGTGGCGCGGCGCTACGACCTCAATGTCACGATGACGCTGGCCGGTGACCCGATCGGCATCCAGCCGGACAACTCCGCCTCGCGCGTGCGGCTGATGGGGGTGGCGAACTGGTCGCTCACCGCGCGCAATGCGCAGCGCAGCACGCTGACGGCGGGCACCGCCAAGGCAATCGACGGTTACAACGTGCTCGACCAGCAATTCTTCGCCGCCGACATGGAGAGCGAGGTGGTGATACGGCGGATCGCCGAGGCGCTGGCCGACCAGACCGCGCTGCAACTGGCCGTGTATTTCAACCGCCAGCACGCCAAGGGCGAAAAGAGCTAAGGCCTTGAAAGAGTTGGGCCCATGAAGATCGAGCCGCGCCGGATCGAGGCTTTCCTGCGCGATCCGGGGGAGGCGCGCGCCGTATTGCTGCATGGGGAGGATAACGGGCTGATCCGTGAGCGGGCCACACGGCTCGTGCGGCTCGTGGCCGGCTCGACCGACGATCCGTTCCGGGTGGTGGAGCTGGAGCGCGACGGGTTTTCCGCCATTCCGGCAGAAATGGCCTCGCTCCCGCTCACCGGTGGCCGGCGCGTGGTGCGGGTGCGCGAGGCAAGCGACGCCGCCGCCCCCTTCGTGAAGACGGCCCTGGCCGAGGAGGGCGGCGGATTCCTGGTGCTGGAGGCACCGGGGCTCTCCAAGGGGAAGCTGCGCGATCTCGTCGAGAAAGCCTCGGGTGCCGCCGCCATTGCCTGCTACGCGCTGGACGGGCGGGCGCTCGAGGAGGTGATTCGGTCCAGGCTCGCCGCCGAGCAGGTGAGCGTGGATGCCGATGCGCTGGCCTGGTTGTCCGACCATCTCGGCGCGGACCAGGCGATCACGCAGGGCGAGGTCGCCAAGCTCGCCCTCTACGCGGGGTCCGGGGGCCGGGTCGATCTGGAGACGGCGCGGCTATGCGTCGGTGATCTGGCCGGGCTGTCCCTCGATGACGCCCTGTTCGCCGCCAGCTCCGGCGACGTGGCGGCGACCGATCGCGCCATGGAACTGGCGATGGCCGAAGGGGCGGCGCCGGTCGGCGTGCTGCGGGCGACCCTGCTCCATCTCCAGCGGATGCAGCGTGCGCGGGCGGCCATGGCGGGCGGAATGTCGGCGATCGATGCGACAAAGGCCGCGCGCCCGCCGGTCTTCTTCCGCCGCGAGGCGAGCTTCGCCCAGGCGCTCGCGCTATGGTCGGCCCCGGCGCTCGATCAGGCCTGCACGCGGGTGTGGGAGGCCGAGCGGGCCTGCAAGCGCACCGGCGCGCCGGCCGAGCTGCTCAGCCGCAGCGCCGTGCTCGGCCTGGCCCAGCGGGCCGCGGCGGCACGCCGACGATAGGGGCGCGTCTCAGCGCCCGAGCAGAGCGAGCACGCCGTCGAGCTGGTCGAGGCTGCGGTAGAGAATTCGCAGGCTGCCGCCGGACCCGTTGAAGCTGATTTCGACCTTGAGGCCGAGGCGCTCCGACAGGTCGCGCTCCAGCGCCGCGGTCTCGGGATCCTTGGGGCGCTCGGCGGCGGGAGAGGCGGGCTTGCGCGTCGCCAGCGCCTCGGTCTGGCGCACGCTCAGCCCGCCGGCGATGACGGCGAGCGCCGCCTTGGCCGGCTCGGGATGGGCGAGCAGGGCGCGGGCGTGGCCCGCGGAGAGCGCGCCGCCCTTGACCTCCGCCTGGACCGCAGGCGGCAGGTTCAACAGGCGCATCATGTTGGCGACATGGCTGCGTGACTTGCCAACCGCCGCCGCCAGGGCTTCCTGGGTCATGGTGAACTCGTCCACTAGGCGCCGATAGCCCTCCGCCTCCTCGATCGCGTTGAGGTCCTGGCGTTGCAGGTTTTCGACCAGGCCGGCGGCCATCGCGTCCGAATCGGAGAGGTCCCGCACCAGGGCGGGCACCTCGTGCAGCCCGGCCGCCTGGGCGGCGCGCCAGCGGCGTTCGCCGGCAATGATCTGATAGCGCCCGGCCTTTCCGGGGGCCGGCCGGGCGAGCAGGGGCTGAAGAATGCCGCTGGCGCGCACGGACTCCACCAGTTCGGCAAGCGAGGTCGGGTCCATCGCGCCGCGGGGCTGATACGGACTCGGTTCAAGCATCTCCACCCCGATGGTGGAGATGCCAACGGCGGCGACGGCGGATTTCGGCGCTTCACCCATCAGGGCCGCAAGGCCGCGGCCGAGCCGGGGGCCGACTTCCTTGGCGCTCATGACACCGCCGCCAGATCGCGCTCGCGACGCAGAACCTCCTGGGCGAGGCGGACATAGGCCTGGGCGCCGGGGGATTGGAAATCGTAGAGGATCACGGGTTTGCCATGGCTGGGGGCCTCGGAGACGCGGACGTTGCGCGGAATGACAGTGTCATAGACCTGGGCGCCGAAAAAGCTGCGCACATCGGCCGCGACCTGCTCGGACAGATTGGTGCGCCGGTCGAACATGGTCAGCACGATGCCTTGCAGGCGCAGGCCGGGATTGAGGTTGGTGGCGACCATGTCGATCGTCCGCGTGGTCTCGCTGATGCCCTCGAGCGCGAAGAATTCGCATTGCAGCGGCACCAGGACGGAGTCGGCCGCCACCAGGCCGTTCAGCATCAGCAGGCTGAGGCTGGGCGGGCAGTCGATGATGATGAAGCTGGGCGAGTCTGCCCCTGGGGCCGCCGCCGAAGCCTCCAGGGCTTCGCGCAGCCGGAATTCGCGCCGCTCCAGCCCGACCAACTCGATTCCGGCCCCGGCAAGGCTCGGTTCGGCGGGGATGATGGTCAAATTGGGAACGTAGCTGGCGTGGGCAACCTCGGCGACACTTGCCCCGTCCGTCAGCAGCGCATAGGTGCCCGCACCTCGGTCGGCCCGCGCCAGGCCGAGGCCGGTCGACGCATTTCCCTGCGGATCGAGATCGACCAGCAGCACGCGCTCGCCGCTCGCCGCCAGCGCGGTCGCCAGATTGACCGCCGTCGTCGTCTTGCCGACGCCGCCCTTCTGGTTGGCGATGGCCAGGATGCGGGGCCGGGTTCGCGCGGCCGAAGAGGGCGGTGCGTCAGTTCCGCTGTCGGACACGGGTGATCTCACTGATCCGGAGGATGCTCGCAGCCGGGTCGGTCGGGCTGGCCACGCGCTCAGCCTGCATGTGCCACTGCGCGCGGGCCTGCGTCAATTCATCGAGCGCGGTTCGGCCCTTTGGAAAGAGACAAACGCCCCCTGGAGCCAGAAAACGCTCGGCCCAGCCAAGAAGATCGGCCAGAGGCGCCAGCGCGCGGGCCGTCAGCAAAGGTGCTGCGGGAAGGGAGAGGGCCTCGATCCGCACCGCGTGAACCGTCACCGGGGCGGCGGTGGCGCGGGCCGCCTCGCGCAGGAAGGCCGCCTTGCGCTGGTCCGCCTCCACCAGGGCGAAAGCTCGCCCGGAGGCAATGGCGAGCACGAGGCCCGGCAGACCCGCCCCGGAGCCGAGATCGATCGCGTGCGTGGCAGCCTCGGGGATGAGAGGGAGCAGCGCCAGGCTGTCAGCGATGTGGCGCTCCCACACCATTGGCTCGTCGCGGCGGGAGATCAGGTTGATGGTGGCATTCCAGCGCAGGAGAAGCTCCACATAGATGGCGAGGCGGGATTGCGTTTCACGTGAAACACCGGAGACGCCGAGTGGCCCTGCCTGCTCGATCCGGTGTTTCACGTGAAACAGCGCCCCGCCGCCGCTTCCCCACTGCTCGGGCCCCTTTCAAAGGGCTGGCTGCGCCGGATATGGCCGACGAGAGCCGCCAGGGCCGAGGGCGTCATGCCCTGGATGCGGGCGGCGGCCCCCAGCGAGGCGGGGCGCACGCGGTCGAGCTTCTCCACCAGCTCGTTGGAAAGGCCGCCGATCCGGCCATAGTCGATATCCGCCGCCAGAACCGCCGCCTCCTCACGCCTGAAGTGGCGAATGTCGGCATCCTGGCGTCCCAGATATCCGGCATAGAGCGCTTCGGCTTCCAGCAGCGCCCGCGTGCGCGCGGGAAGGCCGCGCAACCAGGGAAAGGCCTCGTCCAGCGTGGCGGGAGCATCGGCGGCTTGCGCAAGCCATTCCAGGGCCGAGCGCCACGGCCCGTCGCCGCGCACGGCGACCCCGGCCCGACGCAAGGCCGCGGGCGTCGCACCATCCTGGCGGGCCCGCGCAATGGCGTCGCCGAAGGCCGCTTCGTCGCGCGCAAACCGGGCGGCGCGCGCGGACCCGACGCAACCCCAGCCCATCCCCTGGGCGGTCAGACG
>JAGXAV010000697.1 GCA_018971455.1 Rhodospirillales bacterium | reverse complement strand
GCTGACGGCGCGCGACATCGGCCTGATCGCGGCGGCCAACCATCCCTGGGTCGCGGTGCATCGCCGCCCGCGCGTGGCGATCCTGGCGACGGGCGACGAGATCGTCCTGCCCGGCGAGCCGATTCCGCCGGGCGGCATCGTCTCCTCCAATGCCCATGCCCTGGCGGCCCTGGTGCAGGGCGCCGGCGGCGAGGCGGTCGTCCGCCCCATCGTGCCGGACGACAGCGCGGCGATCGCGGCGGCGGCCTTGGCGACGACGGATTGCGACCTGCTGGTCACCACCGGCGGCGCCAGCGTGGGCGAGCACGATCTGGTGCAGGGCGCGCTCCAATCCGTCGGCATGGTGCTGGATTTCTGGAAGATCGCCATGCGGCCGGGCAAGCCGCTGATGCATGGCAGGCTCGGCGCCCTGCCGATGATCGGCCTGCCCGGCAACCCGGTCTCGGCGCTGGTGACGGCCATCCTGTTCGTTCTGCCCGCGGTGGCGCGGCTGGCCGGGCTGCCGGGCGAGACGCTGCCGAGCACGCAGGCCGAGCTTGCGACGCCTCTGGCGGCCAATGACCAGCGCGCCGATCACCTGCGCGCCCGCCTGGCCCCGCGCGATGGCGGCCTGCCGCTGGCAAGCCCGTTCGACCGTCAGGATTCGGCGATGCTGCGTCTGTTCACCCAGGCCGATGCGCTCATCCTGCGCCCGCCGCATGCGCCGCCGCTGGCGGCCGGCGCGACCGTGCCGATCATCCGGCTGGACGCCCTGGGCATCTGAGGCGGAGCATCGAAGGCGGCTGGGCAGCGGTGCCCTGCCCGCGCCTCACCGCCGGCGCGAGGCGATTGCGGGCGAAGGGGCCCGCCGCCGGGATCCCGCGTTAAGCCCGCGCGCGCCGCCGGCGCGCAAGGCCGAGCCCGAGCAGCGCCGGCGCAACGAGCCACAGACTCGCTGGCTCGGGGACGGTGTTGCCGCAGTTCGACGTGCAGCTGTTGGTGATGCCGGTATTCGTCAGCACCGTGTCCGGCCCCGTGCCGAACAGGAGCGAGACGGCCGTGACGACCGTCGCCGAGGTCACGCCGGCGGTGGTCAGGTTGAACGAGCCGGTGCCCATGATCTGCGGCGAATGCGCGCTCATGATCGAGGAGTTGGCATTGGTGTACGGGCCGGGCCCGATGATCAGGTCGACCGGGCTGCCGCTGGCCGAGCCCGTCCCGGCCGTGGCCAGGAAGATCTGGCCGCTCGAAATGGCGGTGCCCCAATGGCTGATGGTGCCGGAGGCGGCCGTATAGCCGGGGGCGGCGCCATCGGTGACGGTGATCAGCGTGCCGGTGGCGCTGGTCAGGGACACCGTTGTCGGCATGTTGTTCAGCGTGAACGACACGCCGCTGATTTCCTGGCCGATCGAGGTCGGGTTGGCGAGCGTGCTGGTAAGGTCGATGCTCAGGCCGCCCGACATGGTCGTAATGACCGCCGTCCCGGCCAGGGCACCGTCCGTCCCGGTGCCGGAGGCGCTGAAGCTGTAGGTATTGGCCCGCGCGGCGCCCGCGCCCAGCGCCATCGCGGCGGTGAATGCCAAAGCCAAGCCGATCCGCCCA
>JAGXAV010000073.1 GCA_018971455.1 Rhodospirillales bacterium | reverse complement strand
AACTCGGCCGCGCGGCCCCGCATGGCGCGGGCTTCACGGTGCTCGGGCCGGCCCCTGCTCCGCTCGCCCTGCTGCGGGGCCGGCACCGCCGCCGCCTGCTGCTCAAGACCCGCCGCGACCTCGCCGTCCAGCCGCTGCTGGCCGCCTGGCTGGGCGCGGTCAGGCTGGCCGGCTCGGCGCGCGTCGATGTCGATGTCGACCCGGTGAGCTTTCTGTAGAAAGCGGGCGAATCTGGCGGCCACGCTCGTTGCGCGTGTTGCGCCTCTCGGGGGGGCATGCTAGACGCCGCGCGCCGGCACTGGGGGCCGGCACAGCTCACTGGCCATGCGCGCAGCATGGCCGCAGAAATGGAAACACCGCGTTGGCCTCTGGCGGCAGCACAACCTCATCCGGCGGCGGCCTGGCCGATCGCTATGCGAGCGCCCTCTATGCCCATGCCGAGGACGTGCACGCCCTCGATGCCGTGGTCGGCGAGATGGACGCCCTGGGCCGCCTGATCGAGGAGAGCGCCGATCTGCGGCGCCTGCTCGAAAGTCCGCTGATCGATGTCGCCACCGCCGCGAAGGCGCTGCGCGCCGCGCTGGCCGGACACGGCTTCGGCAAGATCGTGCAGGACTTCACCGGCGTGGTTGCCGCCAATCGCCGCCTTGGCGCGCTGCGCGGGATCGTCGCGGCGTTCGCCGCCCTGGTGGCGGCCAAGCGCGGCGTGGTGGTGGCCGATGTCACCGCCGCCCATCCGCTGACCGATCTGCAGGAACAGCAGTTGCGCGCCCGGCTGATCGAGGCCGGGTACAGCAACGTCAACATCATCAAGCGGGTCGATCCGGCCCTGCTCGGCGGGCTCGTCGTCAAGATCGGCGCCCGCCTTTACGACACCAGTTTGAAATCCCGGCTGCAGCGCCTGCAGTACGCCATGAAGGGAGCCGCCTGATATGGAGATCCGCCCCGCCGAGATCTCGGAGATTCTGAAGAAGCAAATCGCTTCTTTCGATACCGAGGCCAATATCGCCGAGACCGGGCAAGTGCTGAGCGTGGGCGATGGCATCGCGCGCATCTTCGGCCTGCAGAACGTCATGGCCGGCGAGATGGTGGAGTTTCCCGGCGCCGGCATCCAGGGCATGGCGCTGAACCTTGAGACTGACAATGTCGGCGTGGTGATCTTCGGCGACGACCGCCAGATCCGCGAGGGCGACACGGTGGCCCGCACCGGACGCATCGTGGATGTGCCGGTCGGCCGCGGGCTGCTCGGCCGCGTCGTCGATGGCCTCGGCAACCCGATCGACGGCAAGGGCCCGATCGAGGGCGAGCGCCGTCTCGTCGAGGTCAAGGCGCCGGGCATCATTCCGCGCAAATCCGTGCACGAGCCGATGCAGACCGGCGTCAAGGCGATCGACGCGCTGATCCCGATCGGCCGCGGCCAGCGCGAGCTGGTGATCGGCGACCGTCAGACCGGCAAGACCGCCGTCATCATCGACACCATTCTGAACCAGAAGGGCATCAACGCCGGCAGCGACGAGAGCAAGAAGCTCTATTGCATCTACGTCGCCATCGGCCAGAAGCGCTCGACGGTCGCGCAGCTGGTGCGCACGCTGGAAGAGAACGGCGCGATGGAATACTCCGTCGTCGTCGCCGCCACCGCGTCCGACCCGGCGCCGCTGCAGTTCCTCGCCCCCTATACCGGCTGCACCATGGGCGAGTTCTTCCGCGACAGCGGCGCGCATGCGGTGATCTTCTACGACGATCTGTCCAAGCAGGCCGTCGCCTACCGGCAGATGTCGCTTCTGCTGCGCCGTCCCCCCGGACGTGAAGCCTATCCGGGAGACGTGTTCTACCTGCATTCGCGCCTGCTCGAGCGGGCGGCGAAGATGTCGGACGCGCATGGCGCGGGCAGCCTCACCGCGCTGCCGGTCATCGAGACCCAGGCCGGCGACGTTTCGGCCTACATCCCGACCAACGTGATTTCGATCACCGACGGGCAGATCTTCCTCGAGACCGAACTGTTCTTCAAAGGCATCCGCCCGGCGGTGAATGTCGGCATCTCGGTGTCGCGCGTCGGTTCGGCGGCCCAGATCAAGGCGATGAAGCAGGTTGCCGGGCGCATCAAGCTCGAGCTCGCGCAGTATCGCGAAATGGCCGCCTTCGCGCAGTTCGCCTCCGATCTCGACGCCTCGACCCAGCAATTGCTGGCGCGCGGCGCGCGGCTGACCGAGCTTCTCAAGCAGCCGCAGTTCAAGCCGGTGCCCGTCGAGGAGCAGGCAGTGGCGCTGTTCGCCGGCGTGCGCGGCTATCTCGACAAGATCGAGGTCGGCAAGATCGGCCGCTTCGAGTCCCAGCTTCTCGTGGAACTGAAGTCGCGCGAGCCCGGAATCCTCGATGCCGTGCGCAGCGACCGCGAGTTCAAGCCGGAGACCGAGAAGAAGCTGATCGCCTTCCTCGACGGTTTCGCCAAGAACTTCGCCTGATCCCACCTCCGGCCGACCCGATCGCCGGCCGACCATAGGGTGAGTCCGATATGCCGAGCCTGAAGGATCTCCGGATCCGCATCAACAGCGTGAAGTCGACGCAGAAGATCACCTCCGCCATGAAGATGGTGGCGGCGTCCAAGCTGCGGCGCGCGCAAAGCCAGGCCGAGGCGGCGCGACCCTATGCCGAGCGCATGGAGCGCATGCTGGCCTCGCTCGGCGCGAGTGCCGCCGGCAGCCCGACGGCACCGAAGCTGCTGGTCGGCACCGGGGCCGACCGCGTGCATCTGCTGGTGCCGGTGACGGCGGATCGTGGCCTCGCCGGCGCCTTCAACTCCAATATCGGCCGCCTTACGCGCAACATCGCCCGCCGCCTCGAGGCCGAGGGCAAGACCGTCAAGATCCTGCCGGTCGGCCGCAAGGGGCGCGACTATCTCAAGCGCGAACTGGCCAGCCGGATCGTCGCCGATGTCAACTTCGTCGGCCGCAAGGCGATCGGCTTCGCTGATGCCGAGGCGCTGGGCCTGCGCATCGTCGGCATGCTGGCGGCCGGCGAATTCGATGTCTGCACCGTCATCTACAACCGCTTCCATTCGGTGATCTCCCAGCTTCCCACCGAAATGCAGCTGATTCCGACGCCGCTGCCGCCCGCCGGCGAGGCCGGGGGGCAGGCGAGCTACGAGTTCGAGCCGGACGAGGAGAGCATGCTGGCGCGCCTGCTGCCGCAGAATCTCGCGATCCAGCTCTACCGCGCGCTGCTGGAAAACGCCGCCGGGTTCTACGGCTCGCAGATGACGGCGATGGACAACGCCACCCGCAACGCCGGCGACATGATCAAGCGCCTGACCCAGAACTACAACCGGGCGCGCCAGGCGAACATCACCAAGGAACTCATCGAGATCATCTCCGGCGCCGAAGCCGTCTGAGACTCTCGCGGCAAGACAGGAGCGTAGAATGGCGAGCAACAATGTCGGGCGCGTGACCCAGGTCCTCGGCGCCGTGGTGGACGTGCAGTTCGACGGCGAGCTGCCCTTCATCCTGAACGCGCTGACCACGCGCGTGGGTGAGCGCGGGCTGGTGCTGGAAGTCTCGCAGGAACTCGGCGAAAAGACGGTGCGCTGCATCGCCATGGACAGCACCGACGGCATGGTGCGCGGCCAGGAAGTGGTCGATACCGGCGCGCCGATCAGCGTGCCCGTCGGGCCCGAGACGCTGGGGCGCATTCTCAACGTGATCGGCGAGCCGATTGACGAGCGCGGCCAGGTCGGCGCCAAGATGCGCTACCCCATCCACCGCGCCGCGCCGACCTTCGAAGAGCAGGCGACGTCAGCTGAAATCCTCGTCACCGGCATCAAGGTGGTGGATCTGCTCGCCCCCTACGCCAAGGGCGGCAAGGTCGGTCTGTTCGGCGGCGCCGGCGTCGGCAAGACCGTGCTCATCCAGGAGCTGATCAATAACATCGCCAAGGCGCACGGCGGCGTGTCGGTGTTCGCCGGCGTCGGCGAGCGCACGCGCGAGGGCAACGATCTCTACCATGAGATGGTCGATGCCGGCGTCATCAAGCTGGGGGAAAACGGCTCCACCGAAGGCTCTAAGGTGGCGCTGGTCTATGGCCAGATGAACGAGCCGCCGGGCGCCCGCGCCCGCGTGGCGCTGTCCGGCCTGTCGCTCGCCGAGTATTTCCGCGACGAGGAAGGCCAGGACGTGCTGTTCTTCGTGGACAACATCTTCCGCTTCACCCAGGCCGGCGCCGAGGTGTCCGCCCTGCTCGGCCGCATCCCGTCGGCCGTGGGCTACCAGCCGACCCTGGCCACCGACATGGGCGCGCTGCAGGAGCGCATCACCTCGACCAAGAAGGGCTCGATCACCTCGGTGCAGGCGATCTACGTGCCCGCCGACGATCTGACCGATCCGGCGCCGGCGACCTCGTTCGCCCATCTGGACGCAACGACGGTGCTCTCGCGCCAGATCGCCGAGCTCGGCATCTACCCGGCGGTGGACCCGCTCGACTCCACCTCGCGCTCGCTCGACCCGCGCATCGTCGGCGAGGAGCACTACACCGTCGCGCGCGAAGTGCAGCGCGTGCTGCAGACCTACAAGTCGCTGCAGGACATCATCGCCATTCTCGGCATGGACGAGCTCTCCGAGGAAGACAAGCTGGTGGTGGCGCGCGCGCGCAAGATGCAGCGCTTCCTCAGCCAGCCCTTCCACGTCGCCGAGGTCTTCACCGGCTTCCCCGGCGTGTTCGTGCCGATCGCCGACACCGTGCGCAGCTTCAAGGCCATCTGCGCGGGCGAGTACGATCACCTTCCCGAGGCCGCGTTCTACATGGTCGGCACCATCGAGGAGGCCGTGAAGAAGGCCGAGTCGATGAAGGCCGCTGCCTGAAACGAGGAGAGCCGCCATGCCGGTTGACCTCGAAATCGTAAGCCCGGAGAAGCTGCTGCTCTCCGGCAAGGTGGACATGGTGGTGATCCCTGCCGCCGAGGGCGAGATCGGCGTGCTGCCCCAGCACGCGCCGATGATCGTGCTGCTGCGCGGCGGCACCATCCGCCTCTACCAGGGCAACCGCGTGACCGAGCAGCTTTTCGTCTCCGGCGGCTTCGCCGAGATCACCACCACCCGCGTCACCGTGCTGGCCAACGAGGCGACGCCGATTGCGGCCGTCTCGCGCGCCGAGGGCGACCGCCGCCTCGCCGCGGCCGAAGCCGAATACGCCGCGGCCGACCGGCTTGACGTGCCGGCGCTGGACCTGGCGATGGACCATCTGCAATCGGCCCGCGCCATGATCGAGGCAGCACAGGCCGCCTGATCACTCCGGCTTGGCTGGTGCCACCGCCAGCGGGTGATGCGCCTCGACCAGGCGTTGCAGCCGTTCGGCGAGGACATGCGTGTAGATTTGCGTGGTCGCGATATCGGCGTGGCCGAGCAGCAATTGCAGGCTGCGCAGATCGGCGCCCCGCGCCAGCATGTGACTGGCGAAGGAATGCCGCAGCACGTGCGGGCTGACCCGCGCCGGGTCGATGCCCGCCTCCAGCGCCACCTGCTTGAGCATCAGGGCGAAGCCCTGCCGCGTCAGCGCCTGCTCGCCGCGGCCGGCGAAGAGAAACCGTCCGGTCCTGCGCGCGCCGACCAGCGCCACAGCCGCCGACCTGGCCGCGGCCGAAAGCGGCACCATCCGCTCGCGCCCGCCCTTGCCGCGTACCATCAGCATTTCGCCCTCGCCAGCCAGCGCGGTGCGCGGCAGCGTCAGCAATTCGGAGACCCGCAGGCCGGTGGCGTAGAGGATTTCCAGCGCCGCCCGCATCAGCACCGCCTGTGCGGGCGGCCGCAGGTCGGTCGCCGCGAGCAGCGCATCGACCTCGGCCTCGGAGAGGTATTTCGGCAGGCTGCGCGGCAGACGCGGCGAATCGAGCAGCGCCGTCGGGTCGTCGGCCCTGATCCCCTCGCGCAGCAGGAAGCGGTGGAACTGGCGCAGCGCCGAGAGCTTGCGCGCGGCACTGCGGGCCGCCAGGCCGAGGGTCGAGAGATGCGCCATGTAGGCCCGCAGCGTCTCGGCCTCGTCGGTGTCCGCGCGCGCCGCGGCAAACGCGGAAAAATCTCCGAGATCGGCGGCATAGGCCAGAAGGGTGTTGCGCGCCGCGCCGCGCTCGGCGGCGAGCATTTCGAGAAACGCCTCGATGTGCCGGTTCATTCCCGGGCGCGCGCGGTCCCTAGCCTTGCGGCTTGAAGCTGTCATTGGGCAGCACGCGCTCCACCGCCTGCGGTCTCGGCGCCGGCGGGAAGGCACCCAGCGCGAGGAACCCGAGCCCCGCCAGGACCACGAGCAAGATCAGCAATCCCAACACGAATCGGCGCATGCAACCCTCACGCGGATCTGGCCGGGCGAGTGCTCCCTTGGCCGTGTCCGATGGTGTGCTAGACCTTCCGCACCATGACGCGCAACACCGCCCTGCAGGAAACCGCATCGCTTCCAGACCACCTCGCCGGCCGCAGCGTCGTGCTGGTCGGGCTGATGGGGGCCGGCAAGACCTCGATCGGCCGCCGGCTCGCCGCCCGCCTCGGCCTGCCGTTCCGCGACGCGGACGCCGAAATCGAGCTGGCCGCCGGATGCAGTGTCGCCGAGCTCTTCGCACGTTTCGGCGAGCGCGAGTTCCGCGACGGCGAGCGCCGGGTCATCCGCCGCCTGCTCGCCGGCGAGCCGCTGGTGCTGGCCACCGGCGGCGGCGCCTACATGGACCCTGACACGCGCGCCTCCATCCGCCGCGAGGGCGTCTGCGTCTGGCTGCGCGCCGAGCTGCCGACGCTGCTGCGCCGCGTCGCCGGACGCACCCATCGCCCGTTGCTGCACAGCGGAGACCCGGCCGAGGTGCTCGCCCGCCTGATGGCGGCGCGCGAGCCGGTCTATGCCGAGGCCGATATCACCGTCGAATGCACCGACGAGAGCCCGGATGCCACCACCTCGCACGTGCTCGAGGCGCTGGCCGCCTGGCGCCCGCCGCGCCGGCTGGCGCTGGCCCTGGGCGGCGGCGATTACGAGGTGGTGGTCGGCCCGGGGCTGCTCGGCCGTGCCGGTGCCGTGCTGGCGCCCGTGCTGCCGCAGAAGAGCTGCGTCGTGGTGACCGACGAGACCGTCGCCCGCCTGCACCTGACCACCCTGCTGGGCGGCCTGGCCAGCACCGGCTTTCGCACAAGCCAGATCGTCGTGCCGGCCGGCGAGCGCGCCAAGACCATGGAGACCTACGCCCGGGTGGTGGACGGGCTGCTCGATGCCGGAGTCGAGCGGCGCACCGCGGTGATCGCGCTCGGCGGCGGCGTGGTCGGCGATCTTGCCGGCTTCGCCGCCGCCACCACGCTGCGCGGCCTGCCCTTCGTGCAGGTGCCCACCACCCTGCTCGCCCAGGTGGACAGTTCGGTCGGCGGCAAGACCGGGGTGAACACCCGTCATGGCAAGAACCTGGTCGGCGCTTTTTACCAGCCGCGGATGGTGC
Organism: Rhodospirillales bacterium; assembly: GCA_018971455.1. Classification (GTDB taxonomy): domain Bacteria; phylum Pseudomonadota; class Alphaproteobacteria; order Acetobacterales; family Acetobacteraceae; genus REEB85. Next base: position 735 of record JAGXAV010000073.1, on the reverse strand, counting down.
TGGCCGACACCGCCACCCTGGCCAGCCTGCCGGCCAATGAATTGCGGGCCGGCTATGCGGAAATCGCCAAGGCCGGGCTGATCGGGGATGCCGATTTCTTCGCCTGGTGCGAGGCCCATGCCGCCGCCCTGCTCGCCGGTGACGCCGCCGCGCAGGGCGAGGCGGTGCTGCGCGCCTGCGCCTTCAAGGCCGGCGTGGTGGGCAATGACGAGCGCGAGGAGAAGGCCAGCGGCGGCCGTGCGCTGCTCAATCTCGGCCACACCTTCGGCCACGCGCTGGAGGCCGAGCTCGGCTACGGCGGCATCCTGCATGGCGAGGCGGTGGCCACCGGAATCGGCCTGGCCTTCAAGCTCTCCGCCGCGCTCGGCCTCTGCCCGCCAGCCGATGTCGAGCGCGTGGTGGCCCATCTCGCGGCCATCGGACTGCCGGCCGAGCTGCACATGCTGAACCGCCGCTTCTCGGCTACGGCGCTGATGGCGCATATGCGCCGCGACAAGAAGATGCGCGACGGGCAGCTGCATTTCGTCCTCGTCCGCGGCATTGGCGAGGCGTTCACCAAGGGCGACGTGCCGGCCGATGCGGTGGAGGAGCTGCTGCACAGGGAAGGCTGCGCGGCCTAGCATATGTGTTTTACAGAGCACGATCCGATCTGATGGGTCCATCAGGTCGGGTCGTGCTCTAGGTCTCCGGGTCCGGCGGCCGCCCGAGCGCCTCGCCCAAGGGCACCCGGCCCGA
>JAGXAV010000696.1 GCA_018971455.1 Rhodospirillales bacterium | reverse complement strand
GCGGGCGTGGTAGGCGTCGAGCCATGCCACCTCCGGCGCGGTGAGCAGGGCGTTGTCGAGCAGGCGGCGGTCGAACGGCGCCAGGCTCAGCGTTTCGAAGCGCAGGAACGGCCTGGGCGCGGCCAGCCCGGCCGGCTGCACCAGCAGCAGGTTCTCCAGCCGGATGCCGTACTGGCCGGGCAGGTAGAAGCCCGGCTCGTCGGACAGCACCATGCCGGCGGCGAGCGGCACCATGCGGGCGGCGCGCGACAGGCTGACCGGCCCTTCATGCACCGAGAGATAGGCGCCGACCCCGTGGCCGGTGCCGTGGTCGTAATCGAGCCCGGCCTGCCACAGCGCGGCGCGCGCGAAGCCGTCGATATGCGGGCCGCACAGGCCTTGCGGGAAGACCAGCGTGGCGACGGCGATGTGGCCCTTCAGCACGCGGGTGAAATGGTCGCGCAGCGCGGCCGGGGGCGTGCCCGGGCCGGTCCAGACGGTGCGGGTGATGTCGGTGGTTCCGTCCTCGAACTGGCCGCCGCTGTCGATCAGATAGGCTTCGTCGGCGCGGATCGGGCGGTCGGTCGCCGTGGTGGCGCGGTAATGGATGATCGCGCCGTGCTCGCCGGCGCCGGAGATCGCCGAGAAGCTCTCGCCGCGGAAGCCGTCCAGCTCGGCGCGGAAGGCGAGCAGCCGGGCGGCGGCGGACATCTCGCTGACGGGCCCGTCCCCGCCCGGGCCGGCGGCGCCGTCGAGCCAGTGGAGGAAGCGGCAGACGGCGACGGCGTCGCGCGCATGGGCGCGGCGGATGCCGTCCTGCTCGACCGGGTTCTTGCAGGCCTTGGCGAGCAGGCAGGGATCCATGGCGGCGGCGACCTCCGCCCCGGCGGCGCGCAGGGTCTGGGCGAACCAGGCCGGCGCGCCGGCGGGCTCGACGCGCACCCGCCGGCCGGCCAGGCCGGCCAGCGCCGGCGCCAGCCCGGCGCGGTCCTGCACCGTCACCTGGTTGCCGAGCCAGGCGCGGGTTTCGGGCGGGAGCTTGGCCGGGTCCATGAACAGGGCGCAGCGCCCATCCTCGTGCAGCAGCGCGAACGCGAGCGCGAACGGGGTGTAGGGCACGTCGCCGCCGCGGATGTTGAGCAGCCAGGCGAGCGAGGCGGGGTCCGTGAGCACGGCGGCGGCCTCGCCGGCGGTGCGCAGGAGGGCGGCGATCTCGGCGCGCTGGTCGGCCGATTCGCGCCCGGCGAGGGCCAGCGGATAGGGCGTGGCCGGCGCCAGCGGCGGCGCCGGGCGGTCGGTCCAGACCGCGTCGATCGGGTTGCGGGCGGTGGCGAGCATGGTCAGCCCCGCCTCGGTGAAGCGGCCCAGCGCCTCCTCGCTGATGAGCAGCGGGTCGTAGCCGATGCGCGCACCGGCGGCGACGTGGCCGGCGATCCAGGCGGCCGGCGGCTCCTCGGTGATGTGGCGGCGCTCCCACACCGCGCCGTCGGTCTGGGCGGCGAGCTGGAGGACGTAGCGGCCATCGGTGAAGGCGCAAGCATGCCCGGGCAGCACCACGGCGAGCCCGGCGCTGCCGGTGAAGCCGGTGAGCCAGGCCAGCCGCTCG
>JAGXAV010000695.1 GCA_018971455.1 Rhodospirillales bacterium | reverse complement strand
GCGGGGGCGGGCGAGGCGCGCGCGCAACCTCGCGCGCGTGCTCGATCTGTTTCCGCGCCTGGCCGAACGGCAGGGCCAGCCGGCCGGCTCGCTCAGCGGCGGCGAGCAGCAGATGCTGGCGATCGGGCGCGGGCTGATGGCCGAGCCGAGGCTGCTGATTCTCGACGAGCCCTCCCTCGGCCTCTCGCCGCTGCTCACCGAGACGCTGTTCGCGCTGATCGGGCGGCTGCACCGGGAGGGGCTGTCGATCCTGGTGGTGGAGCAGAACGTGGTACAATCCCTGGCGATCGCCGGACGGGCCTATGTCATCGAGCATGGAAGGGTGGCATTCTCGGGCGCGGCGGCGGGGCTGGCGGATGATCCGCGGCTGCGGGCGGCCTATCTGGGACTCTAGGCGGGGGCCGCATGAAGCTGTGGCGTATCATTCAGGGCCGACCGCGTCTGGCGCTGGGCACGGTCATCGGGTTGGCGGCCTGGCCGCTGCTGCCGGCCGGGCTGTGGCCGCTGGCGCGCGCGGTGCTCGCCTGGGATATCGGCTGCGTCGCCTTCCTGGCGCTCATCGCCCATCTGTTCGCCACCGAGCCGATGAGCCGCATGGCCGAGCACGCGGCGCGCGACCAGGAGGGGGAGTGGACGATATTCTGGGCGACGATCGGCGCGGTGACGGCGAGCTTCGCCGCCATTGTCGGCCTGTTTTCCAACACCAAGGATCTGTCGCCCGGCGTGCGCGGGCTGGTCATCGCGCTGGTGGCGGCGACGCTGCTGCTGTCGTGGCTGATCACCCACACCTTGTTCGCGCTGCGCTACGCGCATGAATATTACGACACCAGCCCGGCCACGCACCACAGCGCGGGCGGGCTCGAATTCCCCGGCGGGGCGGCCCCGGATTACTGGGATTTCTTCTACTTCGCGCTGGTGCTCGGCATGACCTTCCAGGTCTCCGACGTCACCATCCAGGCGCGCAGCCTGCGCCGGCTGGCCGCCGCGCACGGCATGCTGGGCTTCCTGTTCAACACCGTCATCCTGGCATTGTCGGTGAATATCGGCGCCAGCCTGATGTAGGTCAGTTGGTCAGCACCACCGTGGTCGGGGTGGTGGCGCTGCCGCCGCCGGCGCCGCCGCAGGAGAAGCTGAACTGGGCGTCGTTGTAGTCCTTGTCGTCGATCGAGCCGCCCATGTCGTTCCAGGAATAGAAGATGCTCTTGCCGGCGAGCTTGGTGCAGCTTGGCGCCGCATAGGCGATGGGCGTGTTGAAGCAGGTGCCGCTCTGCGGCGTCGGCAGCACGCCGCTGGAGGGAATCACGGCGGTCTGCAGGGTGCAGTTGTTGCCGTTCGCGCCGTTGACGCCGTTGACGTTGTGGCGGTTGTCGGTGGCGTTGTAGCCGTTGGCCGAGTTGGTCGGATTGGACAGGTTGGAATAGAAAGTGTGCGTGGTGCCCGGCGTGCTGCCATATTGGTTGTTGCCGTAGCTCTGCTTTCCGCCGGTGGTGTTCTGCAGGGCGAAGCCGATCTGCTGGCTGGCGGCGACCTGGAAGGAGACCGAGGGCTGGCTCGCCAGCGTGTTGTCGAACATCAGGTGCAGCGCGCTGA
>JAGXAV010000072.1 GCA_018971455.1 Rhodospirillales bacterium | reverse complement strand
GGCCGGTTTGCCGGGGCGCCCGGCGCGCCCGATACTGGCGCCGGACGCCGGGCAGCACCGCTCCGGCAGGATTCGAGGGCGCAAGATGAGCATCGAGCTGTGGACGTGGAACACGCCGAACGGGCGCAAGATCAGCGTGGCGCTGGAGGAGATGGGGCTGGCCTATGGCGTGCACCCGGTGAACATCGGCAAGGGCGAGCAGTTCAACCCCGCCTTCCTCAAGATCAGCCCCAACAACCGCATCCCCGCCATCCTGGACCCGGAGGGGCCGGGCGGCGCGCCGATCAGCGTGTTCGAGTCAGGCGCCATCCTGATCTCTCTCGGCCAGAAGACCGGGCGCTTCTGGCCGGCCGACCTGCGCGCGCAGGTGCCTGTGCTGGAGTGGCTGATGTGGCAGATGGGCGGGTTCGGGCCGATGCCCGGGCAGGTGCATCATTTCCTCCAGGTCGAGAACGAAGCCGACCGGCGCTACGGCCTGGAGCGCTATTCGAAGGAGACGCGCCGGCTCTACGGCGTCGCCGACCGGCGGCTGGCCGAGGTGGAGTTCTTTGCCGGCGATATCTCCATCGCCGATTTCGCCATTCTCGGCTGGGCCTGGCGCCATGAGCGCCACCAGGTGGATCTGGCGGAGTTTCCCCATGTGCGGCGCTGGTACGAAACGATGATGGCCCGCCCGGCCACCAGGCGCGGTTTCGAGGTGGCGCTGAGCTGACCGGGACCGCCGCCGGCCGGATCATTTGACCTGGCCGGCGGCAGACCCTAGAAGGCCCGGGCAAACGTCGTGTGATGAGCCTCTTCCGGCGGAGGGGTGGCCGAGCGGCTGAAGGCGACGGTTTGCTAAACCGTTGTACGGAGTAAATCCGTACCGTGGGTTCGAATCCCATCCCCTCCGCCACCTTCTAACACATTGATATCATTGGATATTATCTCCGGCCTGGCGCATTGCAAGCGGCGGAAATGCCGCACTCATTTCGGCGCTGCTGCGCAGAACCGGTCGACCGAGACGGTCCCGGTCCGCCGATAGGGCGATGGTCTTGCGGAATATCTCTCGGCGCCCCTTTGCGTGGTACCAGTTCCCGCGGTGCCTCCGCACGGCGTAGACGCGTACCATGGAAAGGAGACGCCCCGCTGCTCGAGGGGCGTGCCTGGTTTGAGGCGTTATCAGCGGTTTATGGTAAGCCGGGTTTTTGTTGCTATGCGCGTTGCGACCCGAAGCCGAGCGCCTGGCGCTGCTCCGGCCAGGCGATTGGCAGCCGGCTGTCATTGGCGAGTTTGTTGGCGGTCAGGCCGATCGGCTGGCGGCCATTGAGGATCGCTGTGACGATGTCGGGGGCGAGGAAGCCGAGGCGAATGATGCGGGCGACGTAGGAGGTGGTGACGCCTTCGGCCGCGGCGAGTTCGCCCACGCCAAGCCGCTCGGCCAGCATGCGGTTGCGCAGATGCCGGGCGCGCAGGATGAGTTTTATCAATGTCGCATCGGGTTCCGCTGCGCTTCCCGCGCCCTCGACCAGCATTCGCATTTCCATTCCGGCGCGCTTCAGGCGGATCGGGATGGTGAGCAGGATTGGCGCGGCGGCTGGGGGGTAATCGGCGGGCGCGATGTCGCTCGTCTCGATGTCTGCTGGCGCGATGCCGGCCTCGGCGTCCCCGTGCAGCACGGCGATCAGGCCGTTCGCGTCGAACTGGAGATCAATGTGCGTGGGGTGAGCGGTGATGCGGCCGACCAGCCGGCGCAGCTGAGCTGCTGCTGGTTTGGTGGACACCACCTTTAGCTCGTGGCGGCAATTCTTTCGAATTCCATAGGGCTGATGTAGCCGATGGTCGAGTGGCGCCGTTGCGGGTTGTAGAAAAGTTCAATGTAGTCGAATATGTCGGCGCGGGCGTGATTGCGGGTTCGGTAGACCTTGCGTGCCGTGCGTTCGGTTTTCAGCGACGAGAAGAAGCTTTCCATGGCGGCATTGTCCCAGACGTTCCCAGAGCGGCTCATGCTGCAGGCGACACCGTTATCGGCCATGAGCTTCTGAAACTGCTCGCTGGTGTATTGGCTGCCCTGGTCGGAATGGTGCAACAAGGCATTTGGCTTGCCACGGCGCCAGATCGCCATCATGAGCGCGTCGGTGACCAGTTGGGCGGTCATCGCAGCGCTCATCGACCAGCCCACCACCCGGCGTGAGAACAGGTCGATCACGGCTGCCACGTAGAGCCATCCTTCGGCTGTCCAGATATAGGTGAAATCCGCCACCCATTTCTGGTTTGGCGCGCTCGCCTCGAACTGGCGATCCAACACATTGGCCGCGATCACCGACCGGGGTCGTTCGCCGGTATCCGCCGGAAGCCCGCGTCGGCGCGGGCGCGCCCGTAAAGCCTGCGCACGCATCAGCCGCTCGACGCGATGCAACCCGCAAGACGCACCTTCGGCAAGCACGTCGTGCCACACCCGCCGGGCACCATAGGTTCGGTCGCTGGCCACGAAACTGGCTCGCACCCGCGCCGTCAGCGCCTCATCCGCGCGGGCCCTCGCACTGGGCGGGCGGGAAAGCCACGCGTGAAAGCCGCTGCGCGAGACACCGAGCGCCTCACAAAGCCAACGCACCGGCCACACCCCTCGGTGCTTCGCCACAAAGCTGAACTTCATGTCAGCTCCTTGGCAAAGTAGGCCGCGGCTTTTTTTAGGATGTCGCGCTCCGCCTTCAGCTTGGCGACCTCGCGACGCAGCTGCATCAGCTCCTGCTGCTCCGGCTTGACCTGGCCCTGCCCGGGAAAGGCTTGATGAGGGTCCGCATATCCTTCCCGCAGCCAGCGCCGCAGCACGCTCTCCGCCACGTCGATGTCGCGGGCCGCCTGCGCAACCGACACACTGCGCTCCTTGATCAACTTCACTGCCTCAAGCTTGAACTCTCGGCTGAATTTTCGACGCTGCATCCTCGGCCTCCGATCGGGTGAAAAACCTTAACTCGGTGTCCACCAAACCTGCCGCAGCTCAAGGGGAGAATGTATCTGGAAAGGTCGACTGGAGCAGCGGTCGGAGCCGGATGCGGACCTTCTCTGGCGCGCAGTTGTCTTGCTAGGCGATTCGCCGAGGCATACGGCCCCTCTGAACGCCCTCAAAGCCAAGACAGCCTGACCGACGACGCAATCGTCAGCCGTGACCGTCGGCTTACGCTTGCGCCGATTCGGTTCATTGGGACGTTCCTTCCCTCGATCGGAGCGTCGATCGCCATGGGGTGGCGACGCCGGCCCCCATCCAGCGAGACCGCAGCCATGGCCGCGTCGGGTCGTTAATTTCCTCGCGCGCCGCTGAACTGCCGCTCTTCCCACTTGCCATGCCACGCACTGCAGTCTCACACTACTGCCACGCGGCAGCGAAGCGCCCCGCGTGCAGATCCCGGGGCGCCACGCCGCGGGGCAAGGAGTGCAGCATGGCCGACAATCCCCCCCCAGCCGTGTCTGCGCTGCCCGCCTCCGCAACCACCCCAGCCGCGGCGGACCCCCGCGCGGTCCTGCAGGTCGAACGCCGCGACTTCGTCGACCTCGTCCCCACCGACCGTCCGCAGGCTCAGCCGATGCGCGGCTTCGATCCAGTCTACACGGACATCGTCGACTACATCGTCCGCTGCACCCATCGCATCTGGGACGAGCGCGACATCGGCCTTATTTACACTCACTACACCCACAACGCGGTGCTCTATTCCACTCTCGGCGCCCTCTACAGCCGCGAGGAGGTGATCCACGATACCATCGCCCGCATGGTGAGCTTCCCCGAACGGCGCGGCCAGGCCACCCAGGTGATCTGGCGCGGCAACGATGTCGACGGCTTCTACACCTCCCATCTCGTTACCGGCGTCGGCCGCCACACTCAGCACGGCGTCTACGGTCCGCCCACCGGCCGCCCCTTCACCTCGCGCACAGTAGCCGACTGCATGGTGCTGAACAACCGCATCTACCGCGAATGGCTGGCCACCGACGCCATCGCGGTGCTCCGCCAACTCGGGCTCGACCCGCACCCGATCGCCGAGAAGATGGCCCAATCCCTGTTCGCCAAGGGCCAGGTCCCGCAGGACCTCGGTGAAAATCGCCGCCTGATCGGCCAATACCCGCCCGAGGAGCAGGCCGACCTCTCCATCGCTCATACCGAGACCGAGGCGACGCTGCTGCAATGGCTGCACACCATCTTCAACCGTCGCATGCTCGGCACGATCCAGCAGGTCTACGCGGCTCGCGTGCAGTACCACGGCACCTCGATGCGCGAGCTGTGGGGCCGCGCCGCCGTCATGCAGCACACCCTCAAGCTGATGGGCACCTTGCCAGACGCCATCTTCGTCCCCCAGCACATCTGCTCGGTACCATCGGAGGAAGGCGGCGAGAAGATCGCGGTTCGCTGGGTGATGGAGGGCCACCATCTCGGCCACGGCCTGCTCGGCGAGCCCACCGGCCACCGCGTGTTCGTGCTCGGCTTCTCGCATTTCCACATCGTCAATCGCCAGATCATCGAGGAATGGACCATCTTCGACGAACTGGCGATGCTGGCCCAGCTCAAGCTCGGCGCGCTGGTCGCCGGCGGATAGGCGTCACCCGCCGGCCCGGCTCTCCTGATGGGCGATGATCTGCTTCCAGATCGACACCTCGTCCGTGAGCATGAACTCCTGGCGCACCAGCCCGTCGATCAGGTAGAAATGGCTCATCCCCATGATGAACACATCCGCGCCGCTCGGAGGCCCGAAATGCCCGAACCCGCTGTGCCGCCCACGCAGCGACCAGCGCAGCGCCACCCGCGGCGGCTGGTCCCCGCCGCGGTTGAGGATCGCGCTGTCGATCGAGAGCACCGCATCCGGGAAGGCTGCGAGATAGCCGAGGTAGAAGCGGTCGATATCGGCGTGTCCATAGGCGGTGTCGCCGCCCGGCCCGGCCAGACTGGCGCCGTGAAAATACAGCTCGCGAACCGCCGCAGTCTCCTTGGCCTGCCACAGCCGCCGATAGCCGGCAACCACTTTGTCCACCTCCGCCCCGCCCTGGATCTCCGGCCGGTAACGCCCGGGCCGGTCATGTTCGGGCAGGAAGAACTCCACCTTGCCTAGGCTAGCGATATCCTGCGCCACCATCTGCCGCGCCAGCGCCGCCGGGTCGATCCCGAGACAGCGCGCAAAGGCGGCCTGGTCGCGCACCAGCCATTCCTCGGTCACCACCGTGTCGAGCACCCAGCAATCCGCGATGATATGGCTGCGCACCACCCGGCCGGTGGCGGGCCCGTAGCTGCCGTCGCCGGTATGGCGCATCACCGAGATCAGCCGGTGCGAGGAAAGGAAAGAGCCGTCCCCGCCATCCGCCCAGATCACGTCTTGGCCCACCAGCTGGCGGTCCGGGAACTGGTGCAGGGTGGCCAGGGTCTGCGCAGTCACCCCGGCATTACTGGTGGTGAGCCCTGTCGGTGCCCGGAGCAGGATCTGCGGCGCGTAGTAGCGGTCCAGTTTACCGCCGATGCCGCGGTCCTCCCAAATCTCGCGGGTGATGCCGTAGATGAAATCCGGCACGTCGCTATAGGAACCCAAATTCGGTTGCATCCCGAACCCTGCTGTTTGAGAGCGTCAGGATAATCCTTGCATTCGAATGCGCAAGCCATCGCGTATCTCCGCCCATGCCGATTGACAGGCCGACGCGGGCTTCCCGTGGTTTAATGTCGCCCCGATTTCGGCAGTCGAGGGGTAGGATTCCTCGCAGCGGACCAGGCAGTCCTGATCCCTAGCCCCTCGCCGCCATGATCTGCGCCAACACAGCCACTTCGTCATAGATGCGCCATTCCCGGAGGATTCGCCCTTCGTGGATGTCAAACTGCGACGCGCCGAGCAGGTGGATCGGCGTGTTGGTGGGCGGGCCATAGGTGGGCACGCCGGAATAGGTGCCGCGCAGCACCCAGATGACGCCGACGCGCAGGCCAAGTTCCGGACCGTCGCAGACTGCGATGTCGCGGATTTCGACCTGCCCGTCCGGGAAGCTGGCGAGCAGGTTGATGATTTCCATCTGGTAGGGGGTGAGGTTCTGCACCCTGCGCATGCGCACCACATGGCAGACGATGCGATCGCTGACGTAGCGCGATGCGAGGTCGAAGCGGCGGCGGTTCCAGACATCCTTAAAATAGTCGCGGATCATCTCGCACAGCGCCTGGTGGCGGGGCGGGCGAGGGCCGGAAATGCCAACCGCCACCGGATCCTCGATGTGCCCGGCGAAGGCGCCCCCTTGCGGCGCCGCGGTGACGGCCGAGCCCAGCACCGGGCTGCGCGCGGCGAGTTCGGCTGCGACCTTGTAGGGGTCAAGGCCGAGGGCCTCCAGTACCGCGAACTCGTCGCGCACAAGCCATTCCTCGACGATGCGATTATCCTGCACAAGGCAATGGGCAACGGTGCGCGAGATGAAGTCGCGCCCGGTGGGCGGGCCGTAGGTCCAGAAGCCACTATGGGTGCCGGTTTTCAGCACGCGGTGGAAGCTGATGAAGCCGTTCACGCCGCGCTGCTCCCACACCACGTCCTCACCGTGGCCGCCGCCGCCATTCGGGAAGGCGGAAAATTTCTGCACAGAATTGGCGATCACCGAGTTGTAGTCATAGGTCTCCCCGTAGGCGGTGTGGACCTTGATGTCTTCACTGTAGTGCTCGCCCAGCCGGCCGATGGCGCGGTCGATCCAGATGGTGTCGGTCCAGCTCAGAATATAGTCCCGCGGGTCACGGTACGGGGCATAGGCAGATGGGCAAAGCGGTTCCAAATGAGCCTCCCAACTTCTCATGCATTCGAATGCATAGTATAAAGGGATGTATAATCGCTCAAGCCGCGAAGGACGCAACTGATGGACGCGCGCAGCAGACTGATCCGCCGGCAAGACATGGTGCCTTGCAAGGTCGCCTTCATCGACTGCAAGATGCCTGGGTCGACCGCCAAGGAGAACTACTCGCTGATTGGCCCGGGGGTTACCCAGTCGGCTGACCAGATAGTAAACATTACCGAGCCGCACGGCTTTAGCCTCGGCGTCGCCGCGATGCCGGCGGGCACCACCAACAACCTGCACGTGCACTACACCGCCGAGGTTTTCATGGTCTACAGCGGCGCCTGGGCGTTTCGCTGGGGCGCCGAGGGGCACGACGGCGAGATCATCGGCCGCGCCGGCGATGTGGTGAGCGTGCCGACCTGGATCTTCCGCGGCTTCACCAATGTGGGCGAGGGTGATGGCTGGATCTTCACGGCGCTCGGCGGCGACGACACCGGCGGCATCATCTGGCATCCCACGATCCTGCGCACCGCGGCCGAGCATGGGCTCTACCTCACCCGCGCCAACATGCTGGTAGACACCGAGGCCGGCGCGCCGCACCCGAAGCCGGAGGAGCTGATCGAGCAGCTCGACGACGCAACCATCGCCTCGCTGCGCCGCTTCACGCCGGAGGCCATGCGCAAGCGTGTGGTGGCCATCGGCGATCGGTCCTGGTCGTCGCGCGCGCTGCTCGACAGCGTGCTGCCCGGCCACACCGCCGAGCTGGCGCCGGTGGTCGGCCATGGCATGAGCCAGGACCTGGAGCACGCTGCGCCGATCGGCAATCCGCATGGCTTCTCGTTGGAGTGGCTGCGCATCGCCCCGGGGCAGATGGTGGGGCCGTTCCGCCTGGAGGAGAAGCAGGTGTTGTTGGTATTCGAAGGCGCGATCGCGGTGAGTTTGGGCGATGAGCCGCCGGTGCGCGCCGAGTCGCGCGAGGTGTTCTCGGTGCCGGAGGGCGCCTGGCGTAGCATCGCGGCGGCGGGCGAGGGCGCGGCGGAGATCGCGGTGTTGACCGCCGGCGACCACAAGAAGCGGCCGCAATGGAGCGAGGCGATCATCGCCGCCGCCGCCGCAGTCGGCCTCGGCATCGACCATGCCGGCTACCTGGCGCCGCTGCGGTTGCTGCCGCCGGAGGCCCAGCCGCCTGCAGCCTGAATCAAACCCGGTTGAAGACGGCCGGGTTTCATGACATTGCGACAGCATGGCGATGCAAACCCATGACGCCGCGCTGAGCGCGGCTTTGCCGGAGCGGGCGCCGAAGCGGCGCGCGACCTCCTATGACGTGGCCCGAAGCGCGGGCGTGGCGCAGTCCACCGTGTCGCGCTGCTTCAAGAACGACAGCGCTATCTCGCCCGCGACGCGCGAGCTGGTTCGGGAGACGGCGCGGCGGCTGGGCTACCGGCCGAACGCGCTGGCGCGCAGCCTGATCACCCGGCGTTC
>JAGXAV010000694.1 GCA_018971455.1 Rhodospirillales bacterium | reverse complement strand
AGCGGGATGCTGCCGGCCAGTGCCCAGATGCCGCGGCCCGCGCCCAGCACCCAGAACAGCACGGCGACGGCCAGCAGGCCGCCGAGGACCAGGTTCCGACCGAGGTCGGCTCCAACGACATGGACGAGATGCCCCTGGTCATAGGTGCGCACCCACCGCACGCCGGCGGGCAGTTGACTCAGCGTCCGGTCGAGCACCGCCTGCACGGCGCGCGTCACCGGCACCGTGGACGCGCCGGGCTGCTTGAAGACGGTGAGCGCCACGCTCGGCCGCCCGTCCAGCAGCACCGCGTTGTGGCTGGGCACCGGCGCGCGGACGATCCGCGCCAAATCGCGCAGCGGAATGGGACCGTGCGGTCCGGGCACCGGAATCCGCTCCAAATCCTCGATGTGCACCGGAAGGTTGCGCGCCTCGATGAGGACATCCTGATGTCCCAGGGTCACGAAACCCGCCGGGCGCAACACCACCTGGTCCCTGAGCGCCTGGACCAACGCGGTCACCGGCACCTGGCACCGCTGCAGCGCGGTCAGGTCCGGCTGCACCCACAAGGCTTCGTCGCCCGTGCCGTAGAGCTGCACCAACTGCACCCCGGCGACGGCGCGCAGGGCGGGCACCACGCCGGCCAGCGCGGCCCGCTGGACGGCGGCCGGATCGACCGTGGCGGGAATCTCCGCGGTGTAGGCGGCGACTTCGTTGATCGCGTTGCCCATGATCTCGGCCAGCGGTTCGACGGAGGCGGGCAACTGCCCGCGCGCCCGGTCGATGGCGCTGTTGACCGACAGCAGGTCCAGTTGCGACGAGGTGCTCCGGCGAAACCGCACGTCGATCTCGACCGTGCCGTTGCCCATCACCGAGCGCACACTGCGCAGACCGGTGAGGGTCAGGATCTGGCCCTCCAGCGGCTGCACCACCAGGTGCTCGAGCTCAGTGGCGGTGGTGCCGGGCAGATGCGCGGTAACGCTGATCTGCGGGAAGTCGAAGCTGGGCAGCACTTCCACCGGCGTATGCACGAAGGCATCGATGGCCCAGGCCAGAACCACGCCGAGCACCAGCAGCCACAGCACCCTGCGCCGCAACAGGCGCGGTACGGACAAATCGGATGCCATCGTTCTTCAGTCCGGCGGCGTGTAGTGGCTGGCGATGCCGCGGTGGTAGTCGAGCAAGGCGTCGGTGACCACCACCTGCTGTCCGGCCGACAGGCCGGAGGCGATCGCGGTCCACCAGCCTCGCGCCGGCCCTGGAACGACCTGCCGCGGCTGCTCGCCAGCGGGCGTGTGCACCAGTACCCACCAGCGCCCGCGGTCGAGGATCAGCGCTTTCGTGGGTACTAGCACCATGCGCTCCACCGGGCCCTCGAGCACCAACGATCCCCACTGCCCATTGATCCACCAGGCCGGTGGCTTTGGGGTGGTCGGCAACAGTCCGATGCGCGTGCCGCCATCGGCAGCCAACGCGGGCGAGATCGCCGCGACCCTGACGGCGACCGCAGGCCCCTCTCCCGAGGGCTTGAACAGCCCCGGCATGCCGACGTGCAGGCGCCGCGCATCGGCGCCGTACACCGCTGCGCGAACCCACAGCCTGCCGGCAGGCTGC
>JAGXAV010000693.1 GCA_018971455.1 Rhodospirillales bacterium | reverse complement strand
GCCGGCGCGCTGACCGGCGGCGGCGCCTCGATCAACGGCTTGCCGACGCCCGCCGTGCCGCGATTGAGCAGCGCCAGCGCCAGGGACAGGGCGAAGAAGATGGTGCCCAGAATGGCGGTGGTGCGCGTCAGCAGATTGGCGGTGCCCCGCCCGGACATGAAGCTGCCCATGCCCTGGGACGTGCCGATGCCCAGCCCGCCGCCTTCGCTGCGCTGGATCAGCACGACGCCGATCAGGGCGAGGGTGACGAACAGATGGACGATCAGCAGAACGGTGGTCATCGGGCTCCCCGCATTGCGGCGCCCCTTCTAGCCGCGATTGGCCTGAATGCAAGTGTCCTGCGCGCAGGCATGGCCGATCGCCAGGAAAGCGGCCGCATCCAGGCTGGCGCCGCCGACCAGGGCACCGCCCACCTCCGGCACCGCCAGGATATCGCGGGCATTCTCGGCCTTCACAGAGCCGCCATAGAGAATGCGCGCAGCCGCCCCGGCGGCGTGGCGGGCGGCCAGGCGGGCGCGGATGAAGGCGTGCATGGCGGCAATGTCGGCCAGGCTCGCCGTCCGCCCGGTGCCGATCGCCCAGATCGGCTCATAGGCCACGACGCCGGCGAACCCCTCCGGCAGGCCGGCCGCGAGCTGGCCGGCGATCACCGCCTCGTGGCGGCCCGCCGCCCGCTCGGCCTCGCTCTCGCCGACGCAGACGATCGGGGCGAGCCCGGCGGCGACGGCCGCCAACACCTTGGCATGCACGGCGGAATCGCTCTCGCCATGCGCCGCGCGACGCTCGGAATGGCCGAGGATGACCCAGCGCGCGCCGGCATCGCGCAGCATCGGCGCCGCGATATCGCCGGTATGGGCGCCCGACTGCGCGGCATGGCAATCCTGCCCGCCGAGTTCCACGGGCGAGCCGGCCAGCGCCTGGGCGAGCGGGATCAGCAGCGTCGCCGGCGGGCAGATCACCAGGTCGCAGGCCAGGCCCGCCGCCCCCTGACGCACGGCGCCGGCGATGGCCGCCCCCGCCCCGGCGAGGCCGTTCATCTTCCAGTTGCCCGCGATCAGCTGGCGCATGCCGCTCTCCCCTGTCCCCTGCCCCGTCTGCACGGTGCCCCGTTCGCGGCCGGTCATAGCGGCGGCGCAACCGTGCGGGCAAGACGGCCCGGGGAAATGGGCGGACGAGATGGGCGGGCAAGATGGACGCCGCACCGCCCCGACACTATGGTGCGGCCCCTTTCCAACGAGACACACGCATGCTCGCCAGCTTCCGCCGCCACCTCGATTCCTGGGTTGCCCGCGCCTTCTTCCTGCTGCTCGTCGCCACCTTCGTGTTGTGGGGCATCGGCAGCGCCCTGCCGACGCTGTTCGGCAGTTCGACCACGGTGGCCAATGTCGGCGGCCAGAAGATCGAGCTGCCAGCGATGCAGGCCGCCTACCAGCGCGCGCTGACGCAGGTGACGCGGGCGCTCGGCACCCAGGTGCAGCCCACGCCGGCCATGCGCCAGGGCGTCGCCGCCCAGGCGCTGGAGCAGCTCATCACCCAGACCGCGCTGAGCGAGGCGGCGGATCGGATGGGCCTCGGCGTGTCCAAGGCCGCGCTGA
>JAGXAV010000071.1 GCA_018971455.1 Rhodospirillales bacterium | reverse complement strand
GGGGCGGGCTTCTTCGCCATGGCCAACCGCAACAAGCGCAGCCTGGCCGTCGATCTGAAATCGGCCGAGGGCATCGCGCTGGTTCGCCGGCTGCTGAAGACCGCCGATGCGCTGGTGGAGAATTTCCGCCCCGGCGCCATGGACAAGCTCGGCCTCGGCTACGCCGCGCTCTCGGCGGAAAATCCGCGCCTCATCTATTGCTCCTGCAAGGGCTTCCTGCCGGGCCCGTACGATCACCGCGTGGCGCTCGACGAGGTGGTGCAGATGATGGGCGGACTTGCCTACATGACCGGTTTCCGGGACCGGCCCTTGCGCGCGGGCAGTTCGGTCAACGACATCATGGGCGGCATGTTCGGCGCCATCGGCATTCTCGCCGCCATCAACGAGCGGCACGTCACCGGGCGCGGCAAGCTGGTGCAGTCCGGATTGTTCGAGAACAATGTCCTGCTCGTCGCCCAGCACATGGCGCAATTCGCGGTGAGCGGGGTCGAGGCGCCGCCGATGACCGACCGGCGGCCGGCCTGGCCGGTCTATGACATCTTCGACGTGGCGGACGGGCAGGTCTTCGTCGGCGTGGTGACGGAGACGCAATGGCGGGTGTTCTGCGAGGCGTTCGGCCTGCCGGACCTCGCCGCCGATCCGGGGCTGGCCACCCAGAACCAGCGCGTCGCCGAGCGCGCGCGCACCATTCCGCGCATCGCCGAGATCTTCCGCGGCTACACGCGCGAAAGCCTGATGGCGCGCTGCGAGGAACTCGGCCTGCCCTTTGCGCCGATCGCGCGGCCGGTCGAGCTGTTCGACGATGTGCACCTGAACGGCTCGGGCGGACTGGTGGCGCTGACGCTGCCCGATGGGCGGGCGACCAAGCTGCCGGCGCTGCCGCTCTCGCTGGATGGCGAGCGGCTTGGCCTGCGGCACGACCTGCCGAAGCCCGGCCAGCACGACGAGGAAATCGCCCGCGAACTCGGCTATTCCGACGCCGAGATCGCGGCGTTGCGGGCGAAGGGGACGCTGGTCTAGAGCAACGTCCGATCTGACTGACCCGCTTCGCGGTCAGTCAGATCGGACTAAATTGCTCTGGCATTTATGTTTTCCAGAGCACGTTCATCCGACCTGGTGCTTCCATCAGGTCGGATCGTGCTCTAGGCGAATTCGATGAGCTGGCGCACCGTCGCGCCGGATTTCAGCGTCGCGAACCCCTCGTTGATCTGATCGAGCCGGATACGCCCGGAGATCAGGTGGTCGAGCTTCAGCCTGCCCTGCTGCCACAGGCTGAGCAGGCGCGGCATGTCCACGCGGAACCGGTTGCCGCCCATCGAGGTGCCCTGGATGCGCCGGTCGCGCAGGAAATCCGCGCCGTGCAGCTCGATCTTGGTGCCCACCGGGATCATGCCGATGATGGTGGCGAGCCCGCCCGGCCGCAGCATCTGGAAGGACAGCTCGGCGGTCGCCTTGGCGCCGATCGCCTCGAAGGCATAGTGCACGCCGCCGCCGGTCAGCGCCCGCACCGCCTCGAGCGTGTCGGCATTGCCGGCGAGGATGACATCGGTCGCACCCATCTCGCGCGCGAGGTCGAGCTTGGACTGCATGGTGTCGATGGCGATGATGCGCTCGGCGCCGGCCAGCGCCGCGCCGTTCACCGCCGACAGCCCGATGCCGCCGCATCCGATGACGGCGACGCTCGAACCCGGCTCCACCCGTGCCGCGTTGAACACCGCCATGACGCCGGTGACGACCCCGCAGCCGACCAGCGCCGCGCGGTCGAGCGGAATGGCGGGGTCGATCTTCACGATGGCGTGCTCATGCACCAGCATCTGCTCGGCGAACGAGGAGAGGTTCATGAACTGATGCAGGCGCGCGCCCTGCCAGGACAGCCGGCGTGACATGCCGGGCATCAGCTTGACCTCGGTGTTCTCGCACAGATTGGGGTGGCCGGTGACGCATTGCGGACAGTCTCCGCAGAACACCGAGAGGCAGGTGACGACGTGGTCGCCCGGCCTGACATAGGTGACGTCCTCGCCCACCGCCTCGACGATGCCGGCCGATTCATGGCCGAGCACGCAGGGCATCGGCCAGGGGTAGAGGCCTTCGATGAAATGCAGGTCGCTGTGGCAAAGCCCGGCGAAGGCGGTGCGCACCAGCACCTCGCGCCGCTTCGGCGTGGCGATGCCGACCTCCTCGATGGTTAGCGCTGCGTGGGCCTCGTGCAGGATCGCGGCTTTCATGGCGGGCTCCCCGGTGGCGGGATCGTTGAAGCGGCCCGCGCAGGCGCAGTGTGGCGCGCCAGCGGCCGGCGCCTCAAGCCCCTGCGCCGGCCGGGTCGTGCCGGGCGCAGAAGGCCTCCGCCCCCAGGGTGCGGAAATCGGCCATGTTCGCGGCGAGCCGGTCATGCGGCCAGTCCCACCAGGCGATGCGGTGCAGGGCGGCGATGGTGGCGGGCGCGAAGCGGAAGCGCAGGATCTTCCCCGGCGTGCCGACGGCAATGGCGAAATCCGGCACGTCGTGGGTGATCACGGCGCCGGCGCCGATCGCAGCCCCAGTGCCGATGCGCACGCCCGGCAGCACGATGGCGCCGTGGCCGATCCACACATCATGCCCGAGCTCGACCCGGTGGCCGCGCCGCCAATCGAAGAACGCCGCGTCGTCGGCACCCAGGCCGTAGGCGCTGGAGCGGTAGGTGAAATGATTGAGCGCCACGCGCTCGAGCGGATGGTTGCCCGGGTTGATGCGCACGGCGGCGGCGATCGAGCAGAATCTTCCGATGTGCGTGTGGATGATATCGGCGTCCTCGCCGACATAGCTGTAATCGTCGAAGACGCACTCGGCCAGCCGGGTGCGCGCGCCGACCTCGCAATAGGCGCCGAAGCTGCAATCCCGCAGTTCGGCGGTGCCATGGATGGCGGGCGCCGCCCCGAGCGCTTTCGTGGCGGTCGCGGGATCCTGGAACATGGCCGTCCTCAATTCAGAAAGATTTTTCCCGGATTGAGGATGCCGCGCGGATCGAGCGCCGTCTTGACCGATCGCATGACATTCAGCGCCTCGGCCCCGTGTTCCTGCTCGAGGAATTCGCGCTTGCCGATGCCCACCCCGTGCTCGCCGCTGCACGAGCCGCCGAGCGTGAGGGCGCGCGCGACGATGCGGCGGTCCAGATCCCAGGCGCGCGCCATGCCGTCCGCCTCGGGCGGCACGAGGATGACGGTGTGGAAATTGCCGTCGCCGACATGGCCGACGATGGGGGCGGTGAGGCCCGACTCGGCGATGTCCTGCTTGGCGCCGAGGATCGCCTCGGCGAGGCGGGAGATCGGCACGATGGCGTCCGTCGCGATGCCCTGGTGGCCGGGCTTCAGCGCGAGGGCCGCCCAGTAGGCGTCGTGGCGCGCGCGCCACAGCCGCCCGCGCTCCGCGGCGTCGGTCGCCCACCGGAAGCCCTCGGCGCCGAACTCGCCGGCGATCGCCTCGGCGGCGGCGGCCTGCTCGGCGACGGCGGCCGGCGAGCCGTGAAACTCGAAGAACAGGGTGGGCGTCGCCGCCAGCCCCTCGAGCTTCGAATAGGCGATGCAGGCGGCCATCTGCACGTCGTCCAGCAATTCGATGCGCGCCACCGGAATGGCGCTCTGCATCACCGCGATCACCGCCTCCACAGCGCCGTCGAGCCCGGCGAATTGGCAGATCGCGGCACTGGTCGCCTCCGGAATGGGGTGCAGGCGGAGCTGGATTTCGGTGATCACGCCCAGCGTGCCCTCGGAGCCGAGGAAGAGCCGGGTGAGGTCGTAGCCGGAGGCGGATTTGCGCACCCGCCCCCCGGTGCGGATGACGCGCCCATCGGCCAGCGCCACGGTCAGCCCGAGCACGTTCTCGCGCATGGTGCCGTAGCGCACCGCGGCGGTGCCGCTGGCGCGCGTCGCGCACATGCCGCCAAGCGAGGCGTCCGCGCCGGGATCGACCGGGAAGAACAGGCCCTGGTCACGCAGATGGGTGTTCAGGCCGCGATGGGTGAGGCCGGGCTGCACGCGGCAATCCATATCGGCCTGGTTGACCTCGAGTACCGCCGTCATGCGCGAGAGGTCGAGGCTGATGCCGCCGCGCACCGGCGTTGCGTGGCCTTCCAGCGAGGTGCCGGTGCCGAACGGGACCACCGGCACGCCGTGCTGGTTGCACAGCGCGAGCAGGCGGGCCGCCTCCTCGCTGGTCTCGACGAAGGCGACCGCGTCGGGCAGGACCGGGGGCTGGGTGTCCTGGCCGTGCGAATGATGATCGCGCAGGCCGGCATTGGTGGTCAGGCGCTCGCCCAGGAATTCGCGCGCGGCGGCGATGACGGTGGCGGTGGAATCGGGCATGGCGGGGATCCTCGGCGGGGCTTTCACCCGTGATTAACCCGGCTCGGGCAGAGTGCCAAAATGCACCTCTGGTCCTCAACCTCCGAACGTCGCCCGGCGGCACCGCCCCCGCCGCCCTCGGCCGCGCCCGGCGTGACGCATGATCTCGACCATATCCAGGTGCTGCGGCTTTTTGTCACCGACACCTATCGCTGGAAGCGGGACTGGGCGGAATGGCGCATCCGCTTCGCCCATGACGAGGACGAGCCGGGCAGCAGCTTCCGCGATGTCGCCGCCCTGGTGCGCGACAAGGCGGCGCCGCTGTGCCGGCGCGCCGCCGAGGCGGTGGAAATCGTCCTCTACGTGCGCGAGGAGGACGATCTCAAGGCGGTGTTCGACCGCTTCGGCGCCACGCTGCACGGGGCCGGCCGGATTTCAGCCATCCAGAGCCGGTCGGCCTACGAGGACGCCGCCCGGGTCGCCGCCATGCTGGCGCTGGCCACCCGCAGCCCGCAGGCCGAGGGGCGGCCGGGCGGCGCCGATGAGGCGCGCGAGGCGGCGAGCTTGCCCGACCTTGCCTGGTACGTCGAAGGCCACGGCCTGGCGCGCGTGGCAACGGCCGAGGTGCAGCGCCACCGTGTCACGGTGCGCATGGGCTTCGTCAATGGCAGCGAGATGTGGCTCGTCGATGTCAACGAGCAGTCGGGCTGCATGCATTTCCGCACTCGTGCCGATGCCGTCTCTAAGATGGGCATCGCCATGGCGCTGCGGGCCTACGCGGCGCGGCGGCACTCGCTGCGCTGAAAGGCCGGGCGCTGAGACGCTGGGCGAGAAAGGCTGGGCGGTGAGAGGCCGGGCGCGCGCGGCGCCACACATCGTCAGTTGGCGAATTGACCGCACATGGCGTCGCGCCTAGCGTTGCCTTCTGATCTGACAACCGGCTTGGAAGGAAACGCGCGCGATGGCGAACAACGTCAAGAAACTCTGGGCCGCTGGCAAGGCGGTGGTGAATGGCTGGCTCGCCATCCCGTCCGGCTTCTCCGCCGAAGTGATGGCCCAGTGCGGCTGGGACAGCGTGACCGTGGACATGCAGCACGGCGTGCAGGACTACCTCTCCATGGTGCAGTGCTTCCAGGCCATGCAGGCCCACCCCGTCACCCCCATGGTGCGGGTGCCGTGGAACGAGCCGGGCATCATCGGCAAGGTGCTGGACGGCGGTGCCTATGGCGTGATCTGCCCGATGATCAACACCAAGAAGGAGGCCGAGGCCTTCGTCTCCTACTGCAAGTATCCGCCCGACGGCACGCGCAGCAACGGCCCGATCCGCGCCGCCATGTACGGCGAGGCGACCAACTACCAGAAGACCGCCAATGACGAGACGCTGTGCATTCCGATGATCGAGACCAAGACGGCGGTGAAGAACCTCGAGGCCATTCTCGATGTCGAGGGCATCGCCGGCGTCTATATCGGCCCCTCCGACCTCGGCTTTTCCTACGGCATGGTGCCGAAGCTGGACCGCGACGAGCCGGAGATCCTCAAGATCTACGACAAGGTGCTCAAGGAGACCGCCAAGCGCGGCATCCAGGCCGGCATCCACACGGGCAGCGCCAGCTATGCCGCGCGCGCCATCGGCATGGGCTTCCGCATGGTGACGCTGGCCAATGACAGCGGGCTGATGGCCATGGCCGCCAAGGCCGGGGTTGCCCAGATCCGCAAGGAAGCCAAGGGAGTCGCCTGACCCCATCACCCGCCACGGGGCCGGGCGCGCGCGCCCGGCCCTTGCCATTTCCGGAGACCGCCATGGCCGCCGCGCCGCAGATGATCCGCCTGCACCCCGAGGACGGGGTCGTCATCGCCCGTACCACGCTGATGCCCGGCGCCCCGCTCGAGGGCGGCGTGCTGGCCGCCGAGCGCATCCCCGCCGGCCACAAGGCCGCCATCCGCGCCCACGCGCCCGGCGACCCGATCATCCGCTACGGCCAGATCATCGGCTTCGCCACCGCCCCCATCGCGCCCGGCCAGCATGTCCACGTGCAGAATTGCGGCATGGGCGATTTCGCCAAGGATTACGCCTGGGGCGTCGATGCGAAGCCCACCCCCAACTTCGCCCTGCCGGCAATGTTCGAGGGGATTCGCCGGCCCGATGGGCGGGTTGCCACGCGCAATTACATCGGCATCCTCACCAGCGTGAATTGCAGCGCCCATGTGGCGAATCTGGTGGCCGACGCGTTCCGCAGGAATCCGTTCACCGGCCACAACCCGCTCGCCGACTTCCCCAACGTGGACGGTGTCGTCGCCCTCACCCACAAGACCGGCTGCGGCATGACGCAGAACGAGCCGCTCGCCCTGCTGCGCCGCACGCTGGGCGGCTATGCGCGGCATGTGAATTTCGCCCACGTCATCGTCCTGGGCCTGGGCTGCGAGGTGAACCAGATCGGCGGGCTGATGAGCGAGCAGAAGCTCGCCGGCCGGCTGCGGGCGATGGACATCCAGGAGATGGGCGGCACCCGCAAGACGGTGGAGGCCGGCATCGCCTTCGTGCGCGAGGTGCTGGCCGAGGCCAACCAGGTCCGTCGCGAGCCGGTGCCGGTGAGCGAACTGACCATCGCCCTGCAATGCGGCGGGTCCGACGGCTATTCCGGTGTCTCCGCCAACCCCGCGCTCGGGGCGGCGTCCGACCTTGTGGTGCGCCATGGCGGCACCGTCATCCTCTCGGAAACGCCCGAGACCTATGGCGCCGAGCACCTGCTTACGCGCCGCGCCGTCTCGCGCGAGGTGGGCGAGAAACTGGTGGCGCTGATGCGCTGGTGGGAGGAGTACACCGCCCGCGAAGGTGCCGAGATGAACGCCAACCCGAGCCCCGGCAACAAGGCCGGCGGGCTCACCACCATCCTGGAGAAATCCCTCGGCGCCATGGCCAAGGCGGGCAGTACCAACCTCGTCGATGTGGTGGGCTACGCCGAGCCGGTGACCAAACGCGGCTTCGTCTTCATGGACACGCCGGGCTACGACCCGGTGGCCGCCACCGGCCAGGTCGCCGGCGGCGCCAATCTGGTGTGCTTCACCACCGGCCGCGGCAGCGTGTTCGGCTGCAAGCCCGCGCCCTCCCTCAAGCTCGCCACCAACACCGCCATGTTCAAGCGCATGGAAGAGGATATGGACATCAATTGCGGCACCATTCTCGACGGCGAGGAGAGCGTGCAGCAATGCGGCCAGCGCATTTTCGACACCATCCTGCAGACCGCCTCCGGCAAACCGACCAGGAGCGAATCCTACGATTTCGGCGCCGCCGAATTCGCGCCCTGGGTGCTGGGCGCCACGATGTAGCCGGGGCCGGCGGGCCGCCTCACACCAGCTCCGCCGGCCGGAGCCGGCAGGTGGCGGCGAGTTCGGGCGACTCGGTCTGCAACGTCGCGTGGTTGATATGGAAATGCTGGTCGAGGTGGCGGGCCGCCTCGGCGAGCAGGCTCTGGTCGTGGCCCGGGTCGCGGCGCACGAGGTGCGCGGTCAGCGCGGTCTGGGTGGTGGAGAGCGCCCAGATGTGCAGGTCATGGACTTCCAGCACGCCCGGCAGGCTGGCCAGGTAGGCCTGAACCTCGCCATGGGCGATCGCCTCCGGCACCCCGTCCATCGCCAGGTTCGCCGACTGGCGCAGCACCGACCAGGTGCCGGCGGTGATGACGGCGACGATCGCGAGGCTGGCCAGCGGGTCGAGCCACAGCCACCCGGTCAGCCCGATCAGGGCGGCGGACAGCACCACGCCGGCCGAAACCGCCGCATCGGCGGCCATGTGCAGGAAAGTGGCGCGGATGTTCAGGTCCGTGCTCGCCCCACCCGTGCCGCCGGCGCTGAACAGCCAGGCCGTCAGGCCGTTGATGACGATGCCGGCGCCGGCGACGATCATCACCGTGCCGCCGGCGATCGGCGCCGGCTCGAGCAG
>JAGXAV010000692.1 GCA_018971455.1 Rhodospirillales bacterium | reverse complement strand
CCGCCGCCGCGTCATGCCCGGCCGCGTCCCCGCGATCGAGCGCGGCCAGCGCACCGTCCGCCAGGCGCGGCACCAGGATCGCGCCCGGCGCGGCAGTGGCGAACTCCGCGGGCATGGAGGCGAGCGTCGGGCGAAGCTCGCCAGAAGCCCGATGCGCGCCGCCGGCCCGCCCAGCGCGAGCGCCTCCTCGATCATCGCCTCGTTGGGCTTCAGCACCGGGATCGGCGCCAGCGCCGCCGCGCACGCCTCGATGCACGGGCCGAAGGCCGAGCAGGTGAACAGGATCCCGCGCGCCCCGCACGCCACCGCGTACTGGGCGAGTGTCAGGAAGCGCTGCGTCATCGCCGCGTCCAGCGCGCCGGCGCGCGCCAGGTCGGCCGACAGGCTGTCATCGAGCAGATTGGCCAGCGCCGCCTCCGGCCACAGCCGCGCGAAGGCCGATTCGATCGGCGCGACGGAGTGTTTCAGGGCATGGATCAGGGCAATGCGCACGGGCCGCCTCGGGGCGTTGTTGTGCCCGCGAGCAAGCCATGGCAGAGGCACCCACGCAAGCCGAGGGAAGCCGATGCTCCAACGCCTCTACCAGCGTGTTCTGCTGCTCGCCGCGAGTCCCCGCGCGCCGTGGTGGCTGTTCGCCATCGCCTTCGCCGAGAGCAGCTTCTTCCCGGTGCCGCCCGACGCTCTGCTGATCCCGATGGCGATCGCCCGGCCGCAGCGCGCCTGGGGCCTGGCCTTCATCTGCATGATCGGCAGCGTCGTCGGCGGCGCGCTCGGCTACCTCATCGGCTACGCCCTGTTCGCCGTGCTGGCCGTGCCGATCCTGCATTTCTACCATTACGACGCGGCCTTTGCCGCCTTCCAGCGCACCTTCGCCGAGTACGGGCTGTGGTTCATTCTCATCAAGGGGCTGACGCCGATCCCCTTCAAGATCGTCACCATCGCCTCGGGTGCCGCGAAGTTCAATTTTCCGCTCTTCATGGCCGCGAGCGTGGTGACGCGCGGCGGGCGGTTCTTCCTGCTCGCCCTGCTGCTGCGCTTCTTCGGCGAGCGGGTGCGCGACTTCATCGAGCGGCGGCTGATGCTGGTGACGATGGCGCTCGCCGCCGGCATCGTCGGCGGCTTCCTTCTGCTGCGCTACGTCTGAGCTAGCCCGGCGGCAGGATTTCGGCCTTGGCCTGCTTCAGCCCCGGCGGCGTCGCGCTCGCGGTGCCCGGGCCGAGCACCCAGGGCCGCGCGCCACGCACCTGCCGGTCCGACCGCAGCAGCGGCGCCGCGCCGCCAAGCCACACCGCATAGGCGCCATCCCGCCACACGCGGAACCGGTCGATCTTCACCGCCCCGGGGCAGGCAGCGCGGATCGGGGCTGCCGAGACCACGAGGCCGGCGCAGCCCGGCCCGCCGCGCAGCACCAGCACGCCCCGGCCGGCCCAGGCGCAGCCCGCGGCCGAGCACGCCACCGGCCCCGCCTGCCCCGCCTTGGGCAGCACCTGGCCCGCCGCCGCCCCCCAGGATTGCAGCCACGCATCGCGCGTGAAGCGCGAGCCGCCGGCGGTCTTCTCGATGAACACACCGTCCGGGGTGTGCAGTCCGATCAGCCG
>JAGXAV010000691.1 GCA_018971455.1 Rhodospirillales bacterium | reverse complement strand
GGCCAGTCCTGGGCCGAGCCGCGGCTGGACCATGCCGTCGATCTTCTCCGCCCGCTGCTCGACGATCCGGCGCGGGGGCGGGCGATCGCCCGGCGCGGGCAGACGGATATCCTGCGCACCCACTCCAACCGGACCGTGGGCCTGCGCGCGCTGGACCGGCTGGAGGCGATCGCCGCCGGCCTGCCGCCTCAATCCGCGGCGTCCGCCTTGGGGGGGCGCGCGATCCCGGCGCGGTAACTGTCCTGCCGGGCGCGCATGGCCGCGTCCGGCGCGAGACGCGCGCGGATCGCCCGGTGCAGCCGCGCGATCTCGGCGGCGTGGCGCCGGCGATCGAGCGTGCCGGTGACGCTGCCGTCGTGGCGGCGATGCAGGTTCAAGGGTGCCGCGACGTAGGCGACATTGCCTCGGCTCTGCGCCAGCAGCTCGACATAGAGCAGCCAGTCACCGGCCAGCCGATAGGCCGGGAGAGCGGCCGCGCACCGATCGAGTGCTGCGAGCAGGGCGCGGCGGCGCCACACCACGGCGCTGACGTTGAGGATCAGGTTGCGCTCGGCGAGGAAGCGGCGGGCGAAGTCGCGGGCCGGGAAGATGCCGTCGCGCAACAAGGCGCTGGCCGAGCTGGCCGCGTAGTAGTCGCGGTAATCCATCGCCATCGCCTGGCCGTCGGCATCGATGGGGCGGCTTCCGGTGAAGGCGAGATCGATCTCCGGAACGCCGCGCAGCAAGGGGGCGAGGGTGGCCAGGAAGTCGGCGTCCGCCGCGTCATCGGCTTCGGCGATCCAGATGAACTCGCTGCGCGCCAGCAGGGCCGCGCGGCGCCACTGGGCGAAGACCGTGCCGGAATTGCGGGAATTGACCACCACGCGCAGCTCGCGCCGCCACTCGGCGCCGATGCGCGCCGCGGCGGCGGCGCTGCCATCGGTGGAGGCATCGTCGAGCACGATGATTTCTGCGGCGGGGTAGCTCTGCGCGAAGATCGAACCCAGGCGCTGGTCGAGATAGCGGGCGTAGTTGTAGCTCGGCACCACCGCCGTGATCGCCGCGAGGCCGGGGCGGACGAGACGCAGCAGGGCCGCGACGTAGCGATCGAAATCGAACTGCCGGCGCGCGCGCGCGCCGCGCCGCGCGCGGGTGGCGGCCACCCTCTCGTCGGTGGCCAAGGCCAGCAGGCGCGCCGCCATCGCATCGGCGTCGCCCATTTCCACCACGGCGCCGCCGCCATGGCGGGCGAGCAGGTCCGGAATGCCGCCGCTGCCGGCGAAGGCGGCCACCGGCAGCCCGGCACAGAGCGCTTCGAGCACGACCGAGGGGTAGGGATCCTCGCGCGAGGTCAGGGCGAAGGCATCGGCGGCGGCGAACCAGGCCGGCAGATCGTCGCGGAAGCCGAGCAGGCGGAACCGCCCGGTAGCCTCGGCGGCGGCGATCTCCGGTGCGAGCTGGGCCGCGAGGCCGGGGT
Organism: Rhodospirillales bacterium; assembly: GCA_018971455.1. Lineage (GTDB taxonomy): Bacteria > Pseudomonadota > Alphaproteobacteria > Acetobacterales > Acetobacteraceae > REEB85. The sequence goes on along the minus strand of JAGXAV010000691.1, from coordinate 145 downwards.
CGAGCGCGCCGGCCCAGACGAACATGGCATCCGCGCCGCGCCGGCCCGCCGCCCGCCAGAGCTGGAGGAACAGGTCGAACCCCTTGCGCAGATCGCCATGGCCGGCGCCGAGCACCAGGGTGGTGGCGGCGGCGAGGCCGAGGCG
>JAGXAV010000070.1 GCA_018971455.1 Rhodospirillales bacterium | reverse complement strand
CGCGTATGGCTTCTTCAGCCAGTGCGAGGTGAAAAACGGGACGCCGCGCGCGATGGGAGGGCAGCGCCGATGTGCCTCTCCGCCGCACCATCCCCCCGCCGCGACCCGATGCCTCTTGCCGCGGCGCGCGCCACCTTGCGCCTGTTCGCACGCGTTCCCGACTGGCTGATCGCGCTCACCGCCCGCCTCGCACTCGCCCAGGTCTTCTGGAGTTCGGCGCAAACCCACCTGGCGAACTGGGACACCACGCTCTATCTGTTCGAGAACAGCTACAAGGTGCCGCTGTTGCCGCCCACGCTGGCCGCGTATCTGGCGGTGGCGGTGGAGATCGTCGCACCGCCGCTGCTGGTGGCCGGCCTCGCCACCCGCCTCGCCGCGCTGGCGCTGTTCGGCATGACGCTGGTCATCGAGATCTTCGTCTTTCCGCAGGCCTGGCCAACGCACATCCAATGGGCGGCGATGCTTCTGCTGCTCATCGGCCGCGGCGCAGGCGCATTCTCGCTCGACGCCCTTGTCCAACACCGGATCGGGCCGCGCGACTGACGCGCGCGTCCCCCGCTGCGCCGCTCCCGGCGATATCCACCACACGAAACGGAAGAGACAGAACGATGCCCAACCTTACTCGCCGAATGATGCTGAGCGCCGGGGCGATGGCCGGAATTCTCCCGCTTGCGCTGCACAATGCCGCCCATGCTGCGACTGGCAGCATGGAGCTGTCGTTCATCCTGCATGCGTCGTTCTTCTCCACCGAAGCCCACATGCCCCGGCCGCTCGATCCGCACGTCTTCGTCAAGGACGCGGCGGCCAAGGCGGGGATCGGCCCGCAGAATATCCGCCATGTCGCCGGCTTCCGCCCGGCCTGGGTGGCCGGCCCGTTCGATGCGGAATTGTTCAACGCGCAGGGCAAGGGATTGGGCTTCAGCCTGGCGGATTGGTTCGCCGCCAAGGGTTCGGTGCGCATCACCCCGTCGGGCAACGATGCGAGGCTAGACTGCCGCTTCACCCGGCTGCGGCCCAACGGGGTCTACAGCCTGTTCGAGAATCATTTCGACCAGAAGCCGATCGGCTTCACCCCCTTGGACGGCGCCGCCCGCCACAACAGTTTCACCGCCGACGCCAATGGCAGCGCCGCGATCAGCCTGCTCTCCCCGCAGCGGCTGACCCACGCCAACGCGGTGCTGCTGGTCTATCACAGCGACAACAGGAACCACGGCCAGCAGCGCGGCGAGATCGGCGTCACCGCCCATCACCAGATCATCGCCCGCATCCCGGCATGATGGCGGCATGCCGGGTTGACATCTGACGGCGCGCCGCAGGTCAGCCCGGCTGCCCCTCTTCCCGGGCAAGGAGCTGTTTCATCCGGTCGATGATCTGGTCGAGCAGGGGGATGCGCAGACTGCCGGCCGAACGTATCGCGTGGTAGGGCACCCGGATCTCGGGCAGGAAGGGGCGCGCGCAGAGCGCCTGGCCGGCGGAGCGGATCGACACCCGGTCCACGATGGCGACGCCCATGCCGGCGGCGGCGAAGTGGCAGCAATTGAGCATCGAGGATTCGAGGGTGCTTGCGGGCGCTTCGGCCAGGCCGGAAAAGGCCTGGTCCAGCCCATGGCGGAGCGGCGAGTTCCGCCCGGCCGTCAGAATGCGGTAGGGCCGGAGATCCCGCGGCGTCACCACCTCCAGCCAGGCCAGCGGATGATCGGCGCGCATCGCCGCGACCGCGTTCGAACTGTGCAGGATGACGTTGGCGAGATCGGCGCTCGCCGCCCGCCCGGTGCCGTAGACGAAGCCGAGATCGTAGCGGCGGCTTTCCACCATGTCCCAGATGTGCCGGCTGTTCTCGACGTCGAAGATGATCGGCAGGTCGAGGCGGCCGCCGATCACTTCCAGCAGCGCCTGCTGCAAATAGGGCCGGACGAGGGAGGTGACGCTGGCGAGCCGCAGGACGATGTTGCTGTGCTCGCGGATGTCGGCGGCCGAGCGGGCGATCTGGTCCATGCCGAGGTAGAGCCGCTCCACCTCCTGCATCAGCAGCACCGCCTCCGGCGTCGGCGTCAGCCGCGCGCCGTCGCGAGCGAAGAGCTGCATCTGCACGGTCTGCTCGAGATCGCGGATCAGCCGGCTGACCGCCGGCTGCGTCACGCTCATCGCCTCGGCGGCGGCCGTCACCGAGCCGGCCAGCATGACATGGCGAAAGGCGTCGAGCTGGCGCGGTTTCAGGTGCATCGGGTCCGATCATAACATCATGGCATGACTTCAGCAGGAAATACGATTTTCCTTCTGGCTTCTCCAGCGCTAACCAGGGGGAAACAACCGTGCCCGCCGGGCGTGATGGGCGGGGCGTGATGGGAAGGAGGCGATCGATGAAGCTGTTGGCTGTGACCGCACTCGCGCTGTCGGTGGCGCTGCCGAACCCGGCGCCGGCGAAAAGCCTGACCATCGGGCTGGCCGCGGCGGCGACCTCGCTCGATCCCCAGTTCTACGTCATCGGCCCCAACTCGGCGCTGGCCCGCAACATCTTCGACGGGCTGGTGAACCAGGATGCGCACCAGAAGATCCAGCCGGCGCTGGCAATCAGCTGGAGCCGGACCGACGACACCACCTGGGACTTCAAGCTGCGCCCCGGCGTGAAATTCCATGACGGCAGTCCGTTCACCGCGAATGACGTGGTGGCCAGCATCAAGCGCGTGCCCGGCGCCTCGAAGAACAGCCCCAGCTCCTTCCTGCCCTACGTGAAGGCGATCAAGGATGTGGTGGCGGTCGACCCGATGACCGTGCGGATCACCACCAACGGCCCCGCGCCGCTGCTGCTGAACGATCTGAGCCGGATCGCCATCCTGCCGGCATCGGACGCCACGGTGACGACCGAGCAGATGAACCAGGGCAAGGGCGTGATCGGCACCGGCCCGTTCAAGTTCGTCTCCTGGGTGCCGGAGGACCAGGTCGTTCTCGCCCGCAACGACGCCTACTGGGGCGGCAAACCCGCCTGGGACAAGGTGACGCTGCGCGTCTTCAAGAACGACAGCGCGCGGACGGCGGCGATGCTGTCGGGCGATGTGGACATGATCGAGGACATCCCCACCACCGACACGCAGCGGCTGAGGAAGGATGCGCAGGTCAGCGTCGTCAACATGACCTCGAACCGGCTGATGTATCTGCACATGGACCAAGGCCGGAGCACCTCGCCCTTCGCCAAGGGGCCGGACGGTTCCAACCCGCTGCTCAAGCGCGACGTGCGCGAGGCGCTGTCGCTGTCGATCGACCGCGCCGCCCTGGTCCAGCGGATCATGGACGGCCAGGGAACGCCGGCGGGGCAGGTCGTGCCGGACGGGTATTTCGGCCAGGATCCGACGCTCAAGGTGCCGGCCTATGACGCCGGGAAGGCGAAGGCGCTGCTGGCGCGGGCCGGCTATCCGCACGGCTTCGAGCTGACCCTGCATGCGTCGAACGACCGCTATCCGAACGATTCGAAGATCGCCCAGGCGCTCGGCCAGCTCTTCAGCCGGATCGGCATCAAGACCGGCGTGGTGACGCTGCCGGCCAGCGTCTATTTCTCCCGCGCCTCCAAGCTCGAATTCAGCATGATCATGGGCGGCGCGGCGGTCGAGACCGGCGAGCCCTCGGGCGTGCTCGGACCGCTGCTGGAGACCTATGGCCCTGGTGCCGGCCAGGGCAATCGCGGCCGCTACTCCAGCCCGGCATTCGACGCGGCACTCAAGGAGGCGCGGCATACGCTCGACGAGGGCGCGCGCGAGGCGCTGCTGCGCAAGGCGACCGAGATCGCGATGCACGACGTGGGCATCATCCCGCTGTTCTTCCTCGACAATACCTGGGCGATGAAGAAGGGGCTGAGCTATCCGGGGCGGTCCGACGGCTACACGCTGGCCTTCGACGTCAAGGCGAAGTGAGGGGACCGCGCGCCGCCCCGGTCGCCGAGGCGCCGGGGCCGGTGGCGCGGCCCCCCTCCCCATGACCTCGCCCGCTGCGGAGACGTTCATGCCGGCCACGCCGATCATCATCGACTGCGATCCCGGGATCGACGACGCCATCGCGCTGCTGACGGCGTTCGTCTCGCCCGAGCTCGACATCCTCGGCATCACGCCGGTTGCCGGCAACCAGCCGCTCCCGGGCACGCTGCGCAATGCCTTGCAGATCTGCGAGCTGGGCGGGCGGAGCGACATTCCGGTGCACCCTGGCTGCGACCGGCCGCTGCTGCGCGCGCCGCTCCACGGGCAGTTCCATGGCAGGAACGGGCTGGGCAACACCGAGCTGCCACCGCCGGCCAAGAGCGCGGAGGAAACCGGCGCCGCCCAATTCCTGATCGACACGCTCACCCATGCGGCGGGGACTGGCCGGCGGGTGACGCTCTGCTGCCTCGCGCCGCTCACCAACATCGCCGTCGCCCTGCGCATCCGCCCGGCGATCGCGGCGGGGATCGCGCGGATCGTCATGATGGGCGGCGCCTACCGCGAGCCGGGCAACCGCACGATGACGTCGGAGTTCAACGTGCTGGCGGACCCGCACGCGGCCCATATCGTGTTTTCCAGCGGCATCCCGATCGTGGCCCTGGCGCTCGACGCCACCCACCAGGTGATCCTCCGCCCCGAGCACGTCGCCGATTTCGTTGCGACGAGCGGGCGGATCTCGGAGGTGCTCGGCGCGCTGATGGCGTTCTGGGACCGCAACCAGCCGGAACGCTACGGCTCACGCGGGGGGCCGCTGCACGACCCGCTGGTGATCGCCTGGCTGCTGGCGCCGGAGCTGTTCGAGACCCGCCGCGCGCGCGTCTTCGTCGAGACCGCGAGCGAGCTGTGCATGGGCCAGACCATCGCCGACTGGTACAACAAGAGCGGGCTGGAGCCGAACGCCGACATCGTCACCCGGGTGGATGCGCCGGGCGTGATCGGCCTGTTGCGGGACAGGCTGTCCCGCTACGCCGCGCGCGGGACGGCAGCATGAGCAGGCAGCCCGTCATTATCGACACCGATCCCGGCGTCGATGATGCCGCGGCCCTGCTGCTGGCGCTGGCGTCGCCCGAGATCGAGCTGCGCGGGGTCAGCGTCGTTGCCGGCAATGTCGGGCTCGCGGCCAGCCTCGCCAATGCCTGCCGCATCCTCGCCTTGGCGGGACGCGGCGATGTTCCGGTCCTGGCCGGAGCGGCCGAGCCGCTGTGCCGCAGCCCCGTGCGGGGGCGCCATGCGCGGATCGGCGTGTTTGCCGAGGACATCGTTCCCCCCGCGCCCGCCTGCCCGCGGCCCGAGCCCGCGGCCTTCTTCATCGCCCGGCAGGCGCTGGCGGCCGCGGCGGCGGGGCGGCCGATCACCATCTGCGCCATCGGCCCGCTGACGAACATCGCGCTCGCGCTGCGCCTCCATCCCGGGGTCGCCGGCGCGATCGGACGGATCGTGATGATGGGCGGCGCCTTCCGGGTGCCCGGGCTGCGCACCCCCTGGGCGGAATACAACGTGCTGGCCGACCCTCATGCGGCCCAGATCGTGTGGCAGTCCGGCGTGCCTCTGGTGGTCCTGCCGCTCGACGTGACGCAGCAGGCGCTCTTCACAGAGGCCGAGTTTTCGCGGCTCGAGGCGCGGGGCAGTGCCGGGGGCCGCGCGCTGGCCGGGCTGCTGCGCCGCTACGACCGGTCCGACCCCGCCCGCTATGGCCGCCCCGGCGGGCCGCTGCACGACCCGATGACCATCGCCTGGCTGCTGCGCCCCGACCTTTTCGCGGGCCAGCCCGCGACGATCGGGGTCACGCTGGACGGCCCCACCGCCGGGCAGAGCTGGGCCGATCCGGGCCCGGCGGCCGGGCCGGCGCCGAACGCGCTGGTGATGACCGGCATCGACGAGGCGGCGTATCGCCATCTCCTGGTCGAGCGGATCGGCGGGCTCGCGGCGGCCGCCCCGCGCGCGCCGGCGGTAGCGGAGGGGACGGCATGATCAGCTACCTGGCGAGCCGCCTGCTGCAGACGATTGCAACGCTCGTTGTGATGTCGGTGCTCGTCTTCGTCGGCCTCTACATGGTCGGCAACCCGGTGGATGCGCTGCTGAGCTCGTCCGCGACGCCGGCCGAGCGCATCGCGGTCATCCATGCGTTCGGCCTCGACCGGCCGATTTGGGACCAGTACGCGCTGTTCGTCTGGAAGGCCCTGCACGGGAATCTCGGCAATTCCTTCGTCTACGGCCAGCCCGCGCTGCGCCTCATCCTGGCGCGGATGCCGGCGACGCTGGAGCTGGCCTTCGGCGCCCTCCTCCTCGCGCTGCTGATCGGCATTCCGCTCGGCATCCGGGCCGGGCTCCGGCCGGAGGGGCTGGTGTCGAAATCGATCATGACCTTCTCGATCCTGGGCTTCAGCCTGCCGACCTTCTGGATCGGGCTGATGATGGTGCTGGTCTTCTCCGTCGAGCTCGGCTGGCTGCCATCCTCGGGGCGCGGGCAGACCGTGGAGCTGCTCGGCGTGCCGGTGAGCTTCCTCACGCGCGACGGGCTCGCCCATCTGCTGCTGCCGGCCCTCAACCTCGCACTCTACAAGATCTCGCTGGTGATCCGGCTGACCCGCGCGGGGGTGATGGAGGTCTCGCAGCTCGACTACGTGCGCTTCGCCCGCGCCAAGGGGCTGACCGAGGGCCGCATCCTGCGGGTTCATGTGCTGAAGAACACGCTGATTCCGCTCATCACCGTCATCGGGCTCGAGTTCGGCGCGGTGATCGCCTTCGCCGTCGTGACCGAGACGATCTTCGCCTGGCCGGGAATGGGCAAGCTGATCGTCGATGCGATCGGCGTGCTCGACCGCCCGGTGATCCTCGCCTACCTGCTGCTGACTGTGGTGATGTTCAGCGTCATCAACCTCATCGTCGACATCCTCTACGCGATCGTCGACCCGCGTGTGCGGCTGGCGGGAGGGGCATGATGGGCCAGCCCGGCCGATCGGCCGATGCGGCACCCGATGCCGCGCCTGGAGCCAGCCCAGGGGCCGCCGCGCGCGCGCCGCTGCTCGGCATGCTGACGGCGCTGCTGCGCAACCGCCTGGCCCTCGCCGGCTTCGTCATCGTCGGTCTTCTCGTGCTCGGCGCGCTGCTGGCGCCGCTGGTCGCGCCGCAGAACCCCTATGACCTGTCCAAGCTCAACTTCATGGACGGGCGGCTGCCGCCCGGGTCCATGAGCACGGACGGGTCGGTCTATCTGCTCGGCACGGACGACCAGGGCCGCGACATGCTGAGCGCGATCCTCTACGGCCTCCGGACGTCGCTGCTCGTCGGCGTCGCGAGTGCCGCGATCGCGCTGGTGATCGGCGCGGCCGCCGGCCTGGTCTCCGCCTATGCCGGCGGCCGCACCGATGCCGTGCTGATGCGGGTGGTGGACATCCAGCTGTCCTTCCCCTCGATCCTGATCGCGCTCATCCTGCTCGCCGTGCTGGGCCAGGGCGTGAGCAAGATCATCCTGGCGCTGGTGGTGACGCAGTGGGCGTACTATGCGCGCACCGTGCGTGGCTCCGCGCTGGTGGAGAGCCGGCGCGCCTATGTGGACGCCGCCCGCTCGATGGCGCTCAGCGACCGGCGGATCATCTTCCGGCACATCCTGCCGAACTGCCTGCCGCCGCTCATCGTCGTCGCCACCATGCGGGTGGCCTATGCGATCATGCTCGAGGCGACGCTGTCATTCCTCGGCATCGGCCTGCCGGTCACCCAGCCCTCGCTCGGCCTGCTGATCGCCAACGGCTTCGCCTACCTGATGTCCGGCAATTACTGGATCAGCGTCTTTCCCGGCGTCACGCTGCTGCTGCTGATCGTGGGGATCAACCTGATCGGTGACGCGTTGCGCGACATCCTGAACCCGCGGCGGGAGGGCTGAGGGATGGCCGCGCCGGTCCTGTCGGTTCGCGATCTCACGACGTCGCTCCGTATCGGGCGCGCGTGGCGTCCGGTCGTCCGCGCGCTCAGCTTCGAGATCGGCGCGCGCGAGACCGTCGCGGTGGTGGGCGAATCCGGTTCGGGCAAGAGCATCACCGCGATGTCGATCATGCGGCTGCTCGGCGCCAATGCACGCCACACCGGCCGGATCGATTTCGAGGGGCGCGATCTGCTGGCGCTCTCCGCTGACGAGATGCGCAGGATTCGCGGCAATCGCATCGCCATGATCTTCCAGGAGCCGATGACGTCGCTCAACCCGGTGCTGCGGATCGGCGAGCAGATCACCGAGGTGCTGGTCCAGCACCGCGGCATGGGCCGCGCGGCCGCGGAGGCCGAGGCGGCGCGGCTGCTGGACCGGGTGCGCATTCCGTCGGCCGC
>JAGXAV010000690.1 GCA_018971455.1 Rhodospirillales bacterium | reverse complement strand
AGTAATTGGCGTCGTAATCCGGGCGCAGGCCGGGTTTGCCGTTGTCCTGGCCGCCGGCGGCCAGAGCTGCCCGGTGGAAGGCGTCCACGCTCGCGCGCGAGGGGGCGGTGAAGCAGACATGCAGGCCGGAGGCCGGGTCGGCCGGCACCGGGCGGTCGGTCTGGCTGATCCAGAAGGCCGGCGCGGCCGCACCATAGCCGAGCGAGCCGGCCCCAGCACTCAGGCAGGTGTAGCCGAGCGGGGCCAGGGCCGCGTCGTAGAAGCGACGGGCCGCGGCGATGCTTCGTGCGCCGATCGAGACATGGTCGATCATTGGGCCTTCCTCCGCGTGGCCGCCGCGGGATGCGGTGGCGTTCTAACTTTCTTGATGGTTAGTTTAGCCATGGGAGGAATGGCGGTGTCAACCGCCTTCGTGGTTAGGTCGCGGCAATGACCCGTCCTCACGCCACACCCGAATCCTGGGCCGCCCTGCCGACGGACGGGCTGTGCCTGGATTTCGCCAACACGCTGTACTGGCGCGGCACCGAGCCGCCGACCGAGACCCTGCGCGGGCCCGCGGACCTGCTGGCCTGGAGCGAGGCGGCCGGGGCGCTCGACCCCGGCACCCTGGCGCGGCTGCGGGGCCACTGGACGGCGCATCCCCGTGCAGCGAGCACCGCTTTCGCCGCGGCGATCGCGTTGCGGGAGGTCCTGTTCCGGCTATTCGCCACCGCCACCACCGGCGCCGCGCCTTCCGACGCGGTGGATCTGCGCCATTTCAACGCCGCGCTCGGCAAGGCGCCCGCGCGGACCCGGCTGGGGCGCATGGGCGGAGCCGATGCCTGGGTGTTCCCCGCCCTCGCCCCGGATGTCGCGACGCTGCTTGCGCCGGTGCTGTGGTCGGCGGGCGATCTGCTCGTCGGGCCGCGGCGGGCGCGGGTGCGCCAATGCGCCAATCCGCAATGCCGCTACCTTTTCCTCGATGACAGCAAGAGCGCCAATCGCCGCTGGTGCTCGATGGCGACGTGCGGCAACCGCGCCAAGGCGCACCGCCACTATGCGAAGGCGAAGCGCGGCGGCCAGGCGCCCGCGCCGGCGGTGCCAACCGACAAAGGTGATGGCGGCTGATCGCGGGCGCCGGACGGGCCTCGCGGACCCCGCCCTACCTCAGGCGATACGCCGCATGGCAGGCGACGCAGTTGGGCGTGATGCGCGCGAGGGCGCCGATGACGGCGGCGGTGTCGTGCGTGGCCGCGGCCTTGTCCGCGACCGCCGCGAATTCGCTCGCCGAGCTGTGCATCGCCAGCCCGATGGCGCGCATCTGGTCGGGCATGTAGAGCGCCATCATGGCATCCATCGACATCGCGCCAGGGTCCATCGGCTTGCTCATCGGCGGCGTGCCGGCGGCCGGGTTGCCCGGCTTGCAGCTGGCCGCCGCCGGGGAGTCGAGCCCGAGGCGGGCGCTCGCGACCTTTGCGGCGCCGGCGTAGTCACCGGCCTGCACGAATTGGAGGATGGCGTTCAGCGTCTCGACGTGATCGCGCATGTTCTTCAGAAACTGGGCCTGCATGGCGGGCGGGAAATGGACCTCCTGCCGGCTGTCGGGCGATGACATGGGCGGGCCGC
>JAGXAV010000689.1 GCA_018971455.1 Rhodospirillales bacterium | reverse complement strand
GAAGGCGGCGTCATCGACCAGCCCGGCGGCGACCAGGCGGGCGACCTCTTCGCGCACGGCCCGCCGCGCGGCGGCGACGGCCTCGGCATCCGCGGCGCCGGCGCGGGCCCATCGCTCCACCCGCCGGTCGAGCACGCGCACCAGCCCGGCCGCGGTGGCGGCGTAGCGGGCGAGATGGGCGAGGGCGGCCTCGTGCAGCGCGGTCGGGGTGGGGTCGGCCATGGCCGGACCATGCCACGCGCCGCGCAATGCCGCCATGCGTTGCAACACCGCGTTTGACTTCGCCGGAGCCTCCGGCTCATTCTTTTCGTTTACCGCGACTTCCGGCGCAGGTGCGCCGGCAGGGCAATGCCGGGAGACAGCGTCCCAGACCGGGACAGACGAGGACCGTTTCGCAATGATTCCCGCCCTGATGCCGACCTACAACCGCGCCGACCTCGCTTTCGAGCGGGGCGAGGGCGCCTGGCTGTACACGGCGGACGGACGACGATTCCTCGATTTCGGGGCGGGCATCGCCACCTCCTCGCTCGGCCACAACAACAAGCATCTGGCCGACGCCATCGCCGAACAGGCGCACAAGGTGATGCACGTCTCCAACCTCTACCGCGTGCCGGGTGCCGAGCGCCTCGCCCAGCGGCTGGTTGACGCGACCTTTGCCGACAGCGTGTTCTTCTGCAACTCGGGGGCGGAAGCCAACGAGGGCATGGTCAAGATGATGCGCAAGGCCATGTACGAGACCGGCAAGCCCGAACGCTACCGCATGATCTGCTTCGAGGGGGCGTTCCACGGGCGCACGCTGGCGATGCTGGCGGCCACCGGGAATGCCAAATACCTCAAGGGCTTCGGCCCGCAGGTGGACGGGTTCGACCACGTGCCGTTCAACAACCTCAACGCAGTGCGCGACGCCATCGGGCCGCAGACGGCCGGCATCATCATCGAGCCGGTGCAGGGCGAGGGCGGCATCCGCCCGGCGCAGCTGCAATTCCTCCGCGATCTGCGCAGCACCTGCGACGAGTTCGGCCTGCTGCTCGGGCTCGACGAAATCCAGTGCGGCATGGGGCGCACCGGCAAGCTGTTCGCCTATGAGTGGGCGGGCATCGAGCCGGACGTGCTGACGGCGGCCAAGGGCATCGCCGGGGGCTTTCCGATGGGCGCCATCCTGGCCAAGGAGGCGGTGGCCAAGCACCTGGTGCCGGGCACCCACGGCACCACCTTCGGCGGCAATCCGCTGGCCTGTGCGGCGGCCAACGCGGTGCTCGACGTCATCCTCGCCCCCGGCTTCCTCGCCGAGGTGGACCGCAAGTCCCGCCGCCTGTGGCAGGAGCTGGGCCAGGTGGTGCGCGACGAGCCGACGGTGTTCGAGGAGGTGCGCGGCGCGGGGCTCATTCTCGGCCTCAAATGCCTGGTGCCGAACGGCGAGGTGCAGGAGGCCTTCATCGCCGAGGGCATGCTGAGCGTCGCCGCCGGCGACAACGTGCTGCGCCTGGTGCCGCCGCTGGTGATCACCGACGGCGACATCGACGCGGCGGTGGCGATGATCCGCCGGGGGGCTGCGCGTTGCCGGCCGAGCGGCGCGAAGGTCGCCGCGAAGTGAGCGGGGCGATC
>JAGXAV010000688.1 GCA_018971455.1 Rhodospirillales bacterium | reverse complement strand
TGGCACCCGCCCTGGCGAGCGTGCCGGCGCAGGCGCGCATTGCGGCACTGCCCTTCGTGACCATCGGCGATTGGGGGCGCGCGGGGGCGGACGAGCAGCGGGAGGTGGGCGTGCAGATGGGGCGCAGCGCCGCCGCCGCGCGCAGCCGCTTCGTGATTTCTGTCGGCGACAATTTCTACCAGGACGGGGTAGCGAGCCTCGCCGACTGGCAATGGCAGGAATCCTTCGAGCGCATCTACGACCATCCCGCCCTGATGACGCCGTGGCATGTCATCCTCGGCAACCACGATTATCGCGGCAACGTGCAGGCGCAGATCGACTACACCGGCCCGCGGCATCGCTGGCGCATGCCGGCACGCTATTTCGCCCGGCGCGAGGCGCTGCCGGGCGGCGGGCACGCGGATTTCTTCCACATCGACACCTCGCCCTTCCTGCTCGCCTACCGCCACAGCAAGACCCGCATCGACGGGCAGGACACGGCCGCCCAGCTGCGCTGGCTGGAGGCGGCCCTCGCCCGGTCGGACGCGGCGTGGAAGATCGTCATCGGCCATCACCCCATCCATACTGTGGGGACCGGCCGGCGCGACACGCGCGAGCTGGTGGAACGGCTGAAGCCGATCCTGCTGCGCCATGGCGTGCGGATCTATGTCAACGGCCACGACCATAATCTGCAATTCGTCGAGACCGACGGGTTGGCCTGCATCACCTGCGGCGCCGGCTCGAAGACGAACCCGCCGGAGGCGCCCGCGCACGGCCAGTTCGCCGCCGAAAGCCACAGCTTCATGCTGACCCGGTTGAGCGTGGAGACATTCGATTTCACCCTGCTCGGCCGGCGCGGCGAGACGCTGTACCGGCGTCGCGTCGCGCGGGCCGGCTGAGCTACTTCACCGCCGAGAAGCTGGTCGGCGCGAGAAACTGGTTGCTGACATTCGCCAGGATCGGCCCGTCTTTTTCGGAATCGGCGCGCGCCTTGATCCATTCCGGATCGTTCATGAAGGCGGTCCATTTCTGTTCGCGCTCGGCCATCGATTCCCAGGCCACCAGATAGGTCAGGTCGTAGGAGGATTCGCCGACCAGCGTGGTCCAGAACCCGGCCTGGCGGATGCCGTGGCGCTTCCACAGGCCGAGCGTGTGGTTCTCGAAGCGGGCCAGCAGCGCGGGCATGCGGCCGGGCATGGTGCGATAGCTGCGCATTTCATACATCATTTCTGGCATCCTCCGGATTTGGCGGGCTGCGTTTCCGCCTGAGCGGTCTATTCTGCGCCGCGGGGACGGGCCGGCAAACCCCCCCGCCGCGGGAGAGGGTTGCATGCATGTCGTGGTGATCGGTGCGGGTATCGTCGGCGCCGCGACGGCGCTGGAACTCCAACGCGACGGGCATCGTGTCACGATCATCGAGCCGGGCCCGCCCGGGGGCGAGCAATCGGCGAGCTATGGCAATGGCTGCTGGCTCAGCCCGAGCTCGGTGCTGCCGGTGAGCGCGCCGGGGTTGTGGCGCAAGGTGCCGGGCTGGCTTGCCGATCCGCTCGGCCCGCTGGCGGTGCGCTGGTCTTATCTGCCGCGCGCGCTGCCCTGGCTTTGGCGCCTGCTGCGCGCTGCCTCAAA
>JAGXAV010000687.1 GCA_018971455.1 Rhodospirillales bacterium | reverse complement strand
GAAATAGCCGACATAGAGGTTGCGCCACATCAGCCCCTCGGCCGCGTGGCTGTGGCCCTCGACGAAGCCGGGCACCAGCACCTTGTCGGCGAAGCGGTCATCGAGCGCGGTCGGCCTGAAGGCCGCCATATCCGCGGCCGTGCCGAGGCCGAGGATGCGCCCCTCGCGCACGGCGCCATGGGTGGCCGCGGGCACCGACGCGTTCATCGTCACGATGCGCCGCGCGGCGAAAACGCGGACCGGCTCGCTCATGCCGGCCAGTCCAGCTCGTTCTTGACGAAACGCCCGCCCAGCATGATCGCCGGAATATGTGCCCCGTCGCCAAGAAAGACCGAGAGATCGGCGTAGGGATCGCCATCGACCACCAGGAGATCCGCATGCGCCCCGGCCACCAGCTCGCCCAGCCTTCCCTCCTGGCGCAGGATCCGCGCATTCACCAGCGTGGCCGAGCGGATCACCTCCTGCGGGCGCATGACCTGGCCGCGAATGGTGAACTCGTTGCAATGGTCGTTCTGCAGCTGACCCAGCAGGTCGCTGCCGAAGCCGATGGCCACCCCGGCGGCGCGGCACAGTTCGAGCGAGCGCAGCCCCCCCTCCAGCACCATCTCGTTCTTGGACAGGCTGTATTCCGACAGACCGTACTGCGTGCCGCGCCGCTTCAGCGCGTCATAGGCCACCAGCGTGGGCACGATGAAGGCGCCGCGTTCGGCCATCAGCGCCGCGGTTGGCGCGTCGATCAGGTTGCCGTGCTCGATGGTGCGCACGCCGCCGCGCACCGCGCGCTCGATGGCGCGGGCCGAGTAGGCATGGGCGCAGACGTAACTGCCCCAGCGCTCGGCCTCCTCGACGGCGGCCTCGATCTCGTCCATCCGGTATTGCAGGCTCTCCAGCGGGTCGGACGGCGAGGCAACGCCGCCGGACACCATGATCTTGATGTGGTCGGCGCCCTTGCGCAGCTCGTCGCGCACCGCCTTGATCATGTCCGGCACGCCATCGGCCACCCGCCCGGTCCAGGCCAGGCCGTTGCAGCAGGCGCAGGAAAAGCCGCTCTGGGTGCGGCTGCGCTGGTCGCCGTGCCCGCCGGTCTGGCTGATCGCCTGGCCCGCGATGAACAGGCGCGGCCCCTCGAAATGCCCCTGCTCGACCGCCGCCTTCATGCCGTAATCCGCGCCGCCCGTGTCGCGCAGCGTGGTGAAGCCGCGCATCAGCATGGCGCGCATGGCGGTGGCGCCCTTCGCCGCCAGCAGCGTCAGCGGCACGTCCGAGAGCATGCGCAGATTGACCTCGGTGAGCACGATGTGGATATGCGCGTCGATCAGTCCGGGCATCAGCGTCCGCCCGCGCAGATCGACGCGCGTGGCGCCGGCCGCGCGGATCGGGCGGTCCGACACCTCGCGCACCACCCCGCCCTCGACGAGCACCTCCATGCCCTCGAGCAGCCCGTCCTGGCGCGGATCGAGGAGACGCCCGCCGTGGAACACAAAACTCATGCTCACCTCCCGCACCGTCCGCACCGCGCGATCATGGCCAATCCGCCGCCTCTTGTCACACCCCGGCCGGGCCGCCACCATGGCGAGAATGGTCGATCTCGAGCGAATCTACGACG
>JAGXAV010000686.1 GCA_018971455.1 Rhodospirillales bacterium | reverse complement strand
ACGCCGTCATGGGCAACCTCCCAGCGGGCGAGAAAATCGGGGATGACGCCGATCACCTGGCCGCCCGCCCCGATCGCGCCATCGGCCACCGCCCCCATCAGCCCGACCCGCCCGCCGCCATAGACCAGCCGCATGCCCGCCTCGGCGATGGCGGCGCCGAGGGTGGTGGCGGCAATGCGGAAGATCGGGTCGTGGCCGGTACTGGCGCCGCAGAAGACGACGACGGAGAAGGCTTCAGGCATGGCGGTTCCTCGAACACGGCGTGGCGGCGCGGTGCAGACGGCAATTGCGACCCGCCCCGCTGCGCGATAGCGTGAGCATATGGCACAGCCCGCGGCGCCGGCCCATCGCCGATCCCCGTTGCTTGCCGCCGGCCTGGCAGTGGTCGTGCTGGCGGCGCTCGGGGCCGTGGTGTGGCAGCTGGCCGCGCCGCCTCCTTCGGCACCACCGCCCACGGTGTCCCCGCCTTCCGTGCCTGGGCCTCCCGCGGCGACCGCGCCGGCGCCGAACGCCTCCGCCGGATCCGCCCCCGCCGCCCCGAGCTTCGATATCGTGCGCGTCGGCCCCGGCGGCGACGCGGTGCTGGCGGGCCGCGCCGCGCCGGGCGCGCAGGTGACGGTCACCGGCAACGGCAAGACGATCGGCCGGACCACCGCCAATGCCGACGGCCAGTGGGTGCTGCTGCCCGACCGGAAATTCGCGCCGGGCGGGCAGGAACTGGCGGTGACCGCGCAAACCCCCGGCGGACCGGCCATCGCCGGCCATGCACCGGTGGTGATGGCGGTGCCGGACCGTGCCCCCATCGGCCCCTTCGCCGCCGCCCCTGCGCTCCCGACCCCGGTACCCCCAACCCCTGCCGCCCCAGCCCCAGCCCCCGCGGCCCCTGCCCCGCCGGCCGCCGTCGCCGTGCTGACGCCGCCCGATGCGGCGCCGCGCCTGCTCCAGGCACCAGGCGCCGCACAGGGCAAGCCCGGCGCGCTCGGGCTCGGCGTGGTGGATTACGACAACCACAAGGATATCCGCTTCTCCGGAACGGCCCGGCCCGGCGTCACCGTGCGCGTCTATATCGACAACAAGCCGGCCGGCGAGGCGGTCGCCGACGGTCTGGGAGATTGGAGCCTGCAACCGGGCACGCCGGTTCCAGTGGGCGCGCACAAGCTGCGGCTCGACCAGCTCGATGCCGCGGGGCATGTCACGGCACGGGTGGCGCTGCCCTTCCAGCGCGCGGCGATGGCCCCGGAGGAACTGGCCGCCGGGCGCGTCGTCGTGCAACCCACTCAGAACCTCTGGCGCATCGCCCGCCACGCCTACGGCAAGGGCATGCGCTACACCGACATCTACGCCGCCAATCGCGACCAGATCCGCGACCCCAACCTGATCTATCCCGGCCAGGTGTTCACGATCCCGGCCGCATCCAGCCCGGCTTCCTCCAACTCATCGAGATAGGGCGCGAGTTCGAGTAGCAGCAGTGCCACGGTGCCCACCAGCGTCGCGACACCGGCCGGCAGCGCCAGTTCGAGGCTCGCCTCCAGCGCCAGGCGGTGATCGGCCAGCAGGTGGAGGCGCCAGTCGGGCGGAAGGGCCGCGTCGGGCCGGGCGAGCAGCG